>JBFLXS010000220.1 GCA_040755795.1 bacterium
CTCTCCTACTTCCTACTTTCAGGAGGAAATAGTAGGCAAGTAGGTAGTAGGAAAGGGATAAAGGATGTGCACGGTATTCCTCTTCTGGGGACAATGTCTCCCCTTTCCTACTTCCCTACTTTCCTACAGGCTGAATAGTTACTAAATCAGATAACAGAAAAAATTATTGGTGCAGCAATTGAAATACATAAGACATTAGGTCCAGGTCTATTAGAAATGGAATTAAGCGTATAGCCAATAGATTTTAATTTTTTCTCTGTGTCTCCGCGTCTCTGCGGTGAATAGTTACTTTTTACTTTCAATTTATCACTTTTTTCAAAAATCTATTGACCTGGATGAAGATTTATGGTATATTCTCTTTATATTGCCAAAAGGATAATGAAAATAAATGAAAAATCTTCTTCTAATTACTTCTGATTTTCCTCCATCAGGAAGAAGTAGCACAATGAGGGTGTTAAATTTTTCTAAATATTTGCCTGAATATAACTGGAGGACGGTCATATTAACTATAAAAGAAAACTATTATGATGCTTTCTCTATTCCCACTGAGATGTCTTTGTGGGGAAAAGTAGATAAAAATCTCAAGATTTATCGAACAAGAATAATTAGCTCATTTAATTTGCTTATCAGGATAAAAAATTGTTTTTTGAAAAACAAAGGAAGAGATAATCTTAAAACAAAAGATATTATCGATGATACCCCGAAAAAAGAGAAAAAGGGTGGCGTAATAGATAAGATATTTTTTTATATCTCAGATATTCTGACTCTGCCTGATAAATACATCGGGTGGTTACCATTTGCTTTATTTCAAGGCATCAAGGTAATAAGAAAAGAAAAGATAGATATTATTTATTCAACCGCTCCTCCTAAAACAGCCCATTTAATTGGTTATATGCTAAAAAAGTTAACCGGCAAACCATGGATTGCGGATTTCAGAGACCCCTGGACACTTAGTTATGCCTTTGATGAAAAAGCCTCATGGAAAGGACGAAGAAAAATAGAGGAATTTATGGAAAGGGAAATTGTTAAATATGCCGATAAAGTCATTTCTATTTCAGATGTGCTTACACAAAAACTCTGTGCAAAATATTTCAATATAGAAAAGGAGAAATTTATCACCATTACTAATGGATTTGACCCGGATGACTTTAAAGGGATAACATTAGAAAGATTATCGGAAAAATTCACAATGAGTTATATAGGCAGTTTTTATCGAGGGAGAACACCAGAGTACTTTTTGAAGGCACTGACAGAGTTAATTGAAGAAAATCAAGGGATAGAAAAAGAGATAAGTGTAATTTTTTTAGGAGAGATATTGGAAGAAGAATATAAAACACTTGTGAACGGCTTTAAATGGGATAAAATCTTAAAAATAATTAATTGGCTACCTCATAATGAGGCGATACGGTATATGAGCTCTTCAGATGTCCTTATTTTATTTATTCAGAAGCAAGATAATATGACAGATTATATTGTGACCGGTAAAATATTTGAATATCTGGCAGCAAAAAAACCAATTCTGGCACTTGTTCCTTCAACTGGAGTCGCCGCAGAAATAATTAGAAAAACAAATACTGGTGTGGTAGTAGAACCGGATAACCCTCAAGAGATTAAAAAAGCAATAATTGAACTGTATAATAAATATAAAGAAAAGTCTTTAAAACTTGAAGGCATTTCTGCAGAAATAGATAAATTCTCTTATGAAAGACTTGGTTTAAATCTCACTGAAATACTTAATTCCATCCTATCTTCAAAAGGAAATAAAAATGGAGAGTAATGAATTATCCATTGAGGAAAGTGTTGAGGAGAAATATACGACACGATATTTAGGAAAAGATGAATATGATAAATGGGATGAATTCGTCCAAAAATCACCTCAAGGGACTATATTTTCTTCTTCTAAATGGTTAGAAATTATAACCTCTTTAAGTGGCGAGTTTAAAATTTTAACCTGTTATAAAGGAGATGAACTAATTGGAGGGATATCCTTTGTCGAACGAAAGGAAAAAAGATTCAAATATATCTTTATCCCAAAATTTACGCCCTATGGAGGGATATTATGTAAAGACCCATCATCTCTGAGCTATAAAAAACGCATTACCCTGCAACGAGATGTGGCTAACACTATAATTCCAGAACTCATAAAGACTTACGATAAAATAACTATGGCTCATCATATCTCCTATGAGGATATTAGACCATTTACCTGGAATAACTTTACCCATGAAGTGAGATATACTTATATCATCAACATAGAAGATTTGAGCTATGTCTGGGATAATATGGAATCCACAACTATTCGTAATATAAAAAAGGCAAGGAAAGAGAATATCGAAGTTACTCCCCAAGAAGACATTGATGAGTTCTATCAACTTTATGAAGTTACTTATAAAAAACAGGGACTACAACCTTCTTCACCAGAATTGATGGCAAATGTCTATACAAAACTAAAATCACTAAATCAGGCTCAGATGTATTTTGCAAGAGATGTTAATCGGGAATTAATCGCCGGGGTATTCATTGTTACGGATAATAAAAGAGCCTATTATCTATTTGGAGCGAGTCACCCGACTTTACGCAGTAGTGGTGGAGCATCATTAACCTTCTGGACAGTTTTTGAGCATCTTTCAGGGAAGATTAAAGAGCTCGACCTTGTTGGAGCTAATACTCCCTCAATTGAAAAATTTAAAAGAGGATTTGGTGGAGAACTCAAACATTATTTTGCGGTAAGTAAGATAAATTCTATCGCTTTAGCCATATCTCAAAATATAAATGAAATTAAAAGTCGGATAAAACTTTTTTTAGTTGGTAGATATAAATGATTGGAATATATAAAAACTGGAATTCTGCAATTGATAACGAGATTACCTATGTATTTGAGATATTACTTAATGCCATAGGGATTTCTTATGTTGTTTCTTCTAATCATAAGGAACTTATTAAAATTAACCCTTTATTGATAATAAATTATGGAGACAGTCTTCCCAATTGTCTTGAAACAACGGGAATAATTGTCAATATCCCTTGTAGTCAAGAATTTATATCGCTTCGTGCCCTTTTCAAGTCTAATCTGGATAAAGATAAAACAGAATCCTATTGGCAGGAAATCGCTACTTTAGAAAATAAATTCTTATCAGAAATTTTAAAAAAAATTACTTATCTTGACGCTGAAAATCTTTGTTTTGATAATGATATTTTATCTACCAGACAACAGGGGAATGTAACTATAATAGATATTAAATTTGACATTATTGCCTCGACATTCTATTTAGTAACATGTCAGGAGCAAATTCTATCACTTAAAAGAGATATTCACGATAGGTTCTTATCTTCTTACAGTATGTTGGATAAACTTGTTGAAACACCGATTGTCAGCATTTATCTAAATTTCTTACAGCAAATATTTTTATATTGTGCAAAGAGGCAAAAAGAGGTTCTTGTTCAGAAGTGGTATTGGCCAGAAGGAAGAATATCAGCCGTTTGTTTAACGCATGATGTGGACGATATTCAGAAATGGAAACTATGGGAAAAAGGAATAAGAGAGATAATCGTCGGGACTCTAAAATGTAAATATCAATGGATTCAAAATGGAATATTAGAGATTTATAATTGCTTGCGATATGAAGACCCTTACTGGAATTTTGAGAAAATAGTCCGATTAGAAAAACAATACGGCTATCTCTCTTCCTTTTATCTATTAGCAGATAATAGTACATATAAAATCAGAAATAAAAAGCTAAAAAATATTGTTAAAGAAATTAGTCAACAAGGATTTGAGATTGGATTACACGCAAGTTATGATTCTTATAATAGGCACAATCAAATCTTATGTGAAAAGAAACGAGTTGAGGAAGTATCAGGTCATCCCATCAACGGCATTAGAGGTCATTATCTAAGATTTAATCCTGAGGTTACATGGCAAGTTTATACAGAGGCAGGTTTTGAATATGATACTACGGTTGGCTATGCTGACTATGAAGGATTCCGAACAGGATGCAGTTTCCCTTTGTATCTTTATCATATTAAAGAGAATAAAAAATTGCCATTAATCGAGTTACCACTGATAATTATGGATACGACATTATTTACTTATCAGAAATACTCCACAGATGAAGCATTAACCAATAGCAAAAGGTTATTGGAAATGGCTAAAAAGTATAATGGATTAGGTATAATTCTCTGGCATCAACAGGGATTTAATGAAAAAGAAAATCCAGGCCGGGAAAGAATATATGAAGAGATATTAAAATGGTTATCTGAGAATAAAATTTATGTGAGATTATGTCAGGATATTATTCAGTGGTGGAAAAGGCGTGAATCGGTTAGAATAGTAAAAGAAGACAAATTTGAGTATAGATGTATTTCTGACATACTCATAGAAAGAGATTTTTCTTTTAAACTCAGTAATATTAATTTAAAAAATCTTGCCATTGAGGGGGTTAAGTGTAACCTTCGCCCTTTATCCGAGACGGAATGTATGTTAATCACCAAAGAGGCGACAAAGGAATTTTTGATAAAAGTCCCGAAAGGAGATTCTAACTGATGGATGGTATTAAACAAAAGATTAAATTTGGAATAGCAATGGTCCGCAATTTAATTTATCCAGCCCGATTTAAGATAATCTATCACGACTGGTTATTAATAAAACCTAAACGGGATGATTACCAGACAAATACAAAATATATAGATGCGGCAATAAATTGGCTGTGTCGAGCCCAGGATGCAACGGGTGATGGTGGAGTGGCAACATATTTCTTCGATAAAGGTTGGTCAACTTCTTACCCGGAGGTAACCGGTTATATTATCCCTACCTTCTTTGATTATTATCACCTGACCTCACATGAGGAAATAAGAAATCGTGCCATTAAGATGGCTGATTTTGAAGTTTCCATCCAGATGGAAAATGGTGCCTTTCAAGGTGGATATATTGGTCGAGGAGCTAAACCTACGGTGTTTAATACAGCCCAGATACTCCAGGGTTTAACCAGGGCTTATAAAGAAACGAATGATTTAAAATATTATAATGCGGCTAAAAAGTCGGCTGATTGGATATGTGCAGTTCAAGATGATGATGGTGCCTGGAGACAATATGTCTATTTAGATATTGTGCGAGGCTATGATACAAGGGTTGATTTGCCATTGTTAGAATTTTATCAGATAAATCAAGAAGATAAATACCGACAAGCCGCAAGAAAAAATATCGAATGGGCACTAACACTACAACAGGAAAATGGCTGGTTTAAAGATTGTGATAATAGCCCAAAAAGAAATTTTGAGCCACTTACTCATACCATTGGATATACCATTGAGGGACTTTTAGAATCAGGCATTCTATTAAATGAGCAAAGATATATTGAAAAAGCTACAATATCGGCTGATGCCCTTTTAAAAAGATTTGAGATTGATAAGTCTTTAAAAGGAAGATATAATTCTGATTGGAAACCAACCGTTACTTCTTGTTGTTTAACCGGCTGTGCTCAGATGTCAATTATCTGGATGAGGTTATTTGAAAAGACTAAAGATTTTAAATATTTGAATGCCTCATTAAAAATGAATGATTTCCTCATTTCGACGCAGGTTCTAAATTCCTCTGATAAAGGAATACAAGGAGGAATAAAGGGTTCACACCCTATCTGGGGCGACTATCGTATCTTTTCTTACCCCAGTTGGGCAACAAAATATTTCGTAGATGCACTGATATTAGAAGACAGGATTATAAAACAATTAAAAGAGGAGATTCTTAAATGAGAATTGGATTAATCACTCGTGGAGCTTATAATCGCGCCAGCATAACCGTGCTTAAAGAACTTGAAAAACGTCATATTCCTGTTTCTGCCATAATTCTTGTCAAAAGGAAACAAGGACAAAATCCGCTAAATTCTCTCAAACTTCAACTTAAGACAGAAGGATTAGGGATTTTTAGGAAAATAATGGTTAAATTAGGGTTGATTAAAGAAAATAAAACAAAGGAAATCCCAAAGGGAAAAAATGAAATACCAGAGCAGGAACGAATTTCTATCTATGAATGGGCAGTTAAAAACAATGTTCCTGTTTATCCTGTTAATTATTTAAACACCAACAAATGTGCCAATCTCATTAAAGACCTAAAGATAGACATCTTAATAGTATTTAGCGTGGGAATTGTGAAAGAAATCATCCTCAATATCCCCAATCTAAAGGTCGTTAATGCCCATGCCGGCTTTTTACCAAAATACCGTGGGATGAATGTCATCGAATGGGCATGTCTTAATAATGATGAGACAATTGGGACGATACATTTTATGGACCGTGGAATTGATACTGGAGATATTTTATATCAAAAACCATTCAGTTTGGAAGGTTGTAAGTCAATCGAAGAAATCCGCCAGCGTGGATTTGATTTTGTCTTCAGATTGATGGCAGAATGTGTCGAAAAATTACTCAATAATGAAATAAGACCTACACCCCAAAACCCTGCAGAAGGAAAAACCTGGTATATCATGCATGAGAAATTAAAGAGGATTCTGGAAGAAAAATTAAAGAATAAAACTCGATAATTATAGCGGTTATTAACTGGAAGTTTACATAGGATAATACCCATAAATAAGGCATGAGAATAATCGTTCCGTTAGGAACATAATATCGGTAGGAATAGATAGACAAATCAATCAGTTCCGTAG
>JBFLXS010000221.1 GCA_040755795.1 bacterium
TTTCCACAATCAATTTCTACCTATTTCTATAAATTTCAATCTATTTCTATTATCTTATCTCCATATCACCCTTATCTCCTTATCCCCTTTCTTACACTTTTGATATATAGCCTGAACGGTTACTAATCCGTGTCCATCTGTGGCTGAATAGTTACCTAAAACTTAAAGTTCACCCTGAATCGTGCCTCGTAACCGTAGAAATTTTTATCCTTTTCTAATTTATTTTGAGTATAACCTATCTTCCCACCTAATGTGCCAGTAACATTCTTTTGTAATTCATAAGTTCCACTCATATCAACTGAATATTCATTTGTATGGACGGTGATTCTATTGTTTTCTTTTTTCTTTTCTAACTTAATTTTTAGAATGGTATCGGTTGTAAGTCTTTTGTTCAGAGTAAGTTTACGGCCAAATGGGAGTTTAACTGGTTGTGGTCTTGTAATATCATGCTTTATTAGAAAACTGGGTGTAATATTAAATAGCGAGTCGTTAAGCCCCCCTTGTTTTTTGGTTTTAGAGTTTTGATGGTCTAATTTAAACTCTGTATCTAATCCTTGTTTCCATTTTCGTTTCCAGATTAGAGATGGTTGAAGTTGAGTTTTAATCGTTGTTTCATTGGATTGTGTTTTACTCCAGGTATATTTATTGGTAAAATATGTTCTATCTGAGGAAGATGTGCCTAACAATTTGTTATATTTTGGGAACGCCGTCAATAAATTAATTCCCATATCTAACTCATAGGAATCGGTTAATGACCAGGTTAAGGAACTCTGGTTTTGACCTTTTTCATCCGTTTTAGTATAATTCAAAGATGTTTTTTCCAGAGGTTTCCATGGCGTATACCAATTACTTCTTAACTCATATCCCCGTTTATTGCTGGCTGACCTTCGCTCACCGCCAAATGACGGATATTGACCTGTTTTTGGCCCCTCTCCTTTTAATAACTGACCTTTATAATAATCATTATAAATATTTTTTATGCAGTCCAACAAATCTAATTCGGCTAAAAGATTATTATAATTAGCCGAGACATCAAGGGTAAATTTAGGGGTAAAGGTAAAAATCTTATATCTTGGCCAACCTTTTAATTTCGGAAACCACTCAAAAAGATTCAGTTCTTTTTCCGAAGTCAGTCCAAAATGAGCGCTGGTATTAATATCCTTTCTCCGATTGGTAGATGTTCCTGCATAAGATTCCTGGTATATCATCCCGCTGTCAACTCGAGGATTGATAAAGGGAATACCACTATAAACTATTCGGTCAAACTTTTGTTCAAGTTTCCTTGAAGTAAGGTAATATTTTGTATCATCCTGAGCCAAATTTTGTGTTTTTTTCAAGGTTTGAGTAAAGTTAGACATAGATTTGCCTGTTAATGTTTTTATTGGCGTCCATTCTAAATCCACTCGTTCATCCTGGCTTCTGGTTAGGATTCGTTCATTTTTTGTTGTTTCTACCTGATATTCCTTTTTTGACCAATCTTCGTTATGTTTATAAGTTGAGGTAAGACCAAGTTTTTCACCCGTTGGTATCCACCTGAATATCTTCTTTGGAAATGTGTAATTGTAGACATAAGTCGTATCGCCGTGTAGATTTTCATAAGTTTCATCCTCTTTTTTACTTCGGCGGTCGGTATTGATTATCTTACGGTCGCCCCAGGCGTTAAGAGTAATATCCGGAAACTTTGGTATTTTTTTAGCGAGTTCCTTAATCTTAAAATTTGTTGATAATTTCTGGTATTTTGCCGTAGTTTGCCCACAATTGTTATTAAGCATATTTTGACCAACAAGTGGGTCAAGTTTGCTGATGTCATGAAACCATTCATATTTAAGCGGTAAAAATTTTATCCTGGTGAAATTTAAAGTTAAATCTTGTCTTGTCGTATCATCATTTTGAGGTGCTCGACCAATACATTCAAATTCACCATCTATGACCTTTTCACTCCAATCAAGGCTAAGATAATCTTTAAATTTAGTATTAATTGCAACTTTTCTTGCCATACCATTTGATTCTTTCGCCTCAGATAAATGAATTTCATTAACATAAATTTCGCCGCTAATTGATTGGGTGGTAGAGGTATTTTCAACCCCCATGCTAAGCCATTTGATATTATCAAAGGTAGGGTTATTTTTCGCCTCATAGCCATAGGGTAGTTCGGTATAATTATAAGGTGGTGTGTTTGAACCTTTTCTTTTTTCTTCTTCAATTACACTAATTAGTTTATTTTTAAAATCATCCAGATTAATACTTATCAATCTCCACCCTGTGAAGTCAACCGGAAGTGTATATCCAAAGTAATTATTTTCATTTAACCCAAATCTTATGAAGAATTTTTCAGATTGACTATCGCCATAGAGCCAGAATTTAAGATATTTATAATCATTATAACCTTGTTGAGTCTGAAATGTGCAGTAGGAATAACCTTTTGTTATAGTAGCAGGGGTTTGAGTCCCAGCGGTTGTTGGTTCCAGGTTATATTTTAATACCAGCGCCTCTTCTCTTTTCATATCTTCATCCGGGTATAGTTCTTTATACTCAGCGAAGGTTCTAATGGAGCTATAAACATCATCTTCTGCATTCTTTGAGCTAACCGTAAATGTGCCTTTTCCGTGAGGAGTAACCGTGCCCATACTCCATCTGCCGCTACCAATAAGTCCAAGACCACCAACACAGATTTCACCTTCCGTAGGTGTCTGTGTGCCTTTAAATCGTAATCGGATATGTTTAATAGCACTCAAGCGTGGTGTTCCGGTGCCTATTTGTGCCTTTGATAATGGAATAGACCATAACTGCCAATCTCCTATTTGATATTTAATACTAACCGTTCCCCCAAACTCTTTAAAATTCAAGACAAAATAGTTCTCGTTGACACTTAAGAGACCATCTCCGTTTAAATCTTCTGTATCAAGTTGATTATTATCGGCGCCTATTTGAGTAGTTATACCATCAAGATATTGAAATTGCCAGCCCGTATCTTCATTCTGATTAAGCACATAATCATTATTTACATCTTCTTTTTTCGGCAACCTTCCTTCTCCTCCTATACCATCGGCGTTTTCTGAAACCTCACCTAAATCAATATACAATTCATCTATTTTATTCAGGTCACTGTTTCTAAACCAGATTTCTAAATGTGTATAATCAGTAAAATCAATGGGCGTATTAGATAGCGGGGAAACAATAGAAATCCAGGAATCAGTTCCAAAATCCGTATAATGAAGTCGCAGGACATTTTCTTCTACCGTATCATCATCTTCCCATTTGACATTCTCTTCATAATCATAAGGACCTGATATTTCGGTTATTGGTCGATAAACAGGTGCGGTCATAAGATTTCCATAGCTATCTTTGCAATATAATAATTTAGCCCTTTTATTTGTTGGCAGCAGACTACCGAGTTGCCAGGCGTTTTCATCCATAGAAATTGTCCTTGCATCCTCCACACCTTCCATAGAATCTATAATTGCCGAGCCAAAGGTATTTTTATCCTTGAAGGATTTAGCCACTTCCCCACCAATAGTTATATCAAGGGGTAATTTATTATCCATCTTAAACAGATTTTTCAACAGAGGGAGAACTTTAATCGAGGCATTGACATCTACTACCTGTAAATTTCCAAGTGTTGGGTCAGAAACCTTAGGTATTTTTTTCAACTTTTGTGCACCTTCATAAAGATAAGTAGAACCTATGGAAAAGTTGTCATTTAGTTTAAACTCTCCACGCAAACCGGCTATTGTTTTCTGGTATTTTGTTCCGATAAAAGGTGTGTATTCATAATCTATTTTAATCGTTGTATTTTCAGTGATATTTATATGTGGCATAAATGTCAAAAAACCGGTATCATAGTCAATAAAATAATCTGTATTAGGCGTTAATAATTTCCCATCAACATAAATCTGTTCACTGCCTTCAACAATGTTCAAATAACCTAACATATAAGTCTTTATTTTAGTGGTATAACTCCCTATAATCGTATATTTATGCTGTTTGGAATAATCATCATTTGGATTATATGAAACAGATAGGAGTTCAAGATAATCTTTCAACTCGTTAATATGGGCATTTAAGAAAGGATTCGTTTCTGTGCCTCTCAGGTCAAAACAGGTCATATCTGGAAATTCTATAATTCCGGTCTCATGGTCGATATAATCCTGATTGATTGTCGGGTTATCATCAATCTTACCATCACCATTATTATCCAATCCAAAGATTTGTAAATAATAGTATTCGCCTGTATCTTTGGTATTATTATTATTTTTATCAAAAAAATTCTTACTGGCGTTATCTATAATCTCTAATTTAAGGTCTGTATCTGTTGGGATACCTTTTTCACCTATGGTGTAGCGGTTTTTCATTTCAAAAATATCATCTTCTACATAAGCTACGCCTGGTTCAATCATAAGTATAGTGCCCGGGTTATTTATATCTCCAGAGTATTGTTGTGGAAAATATTTACCGGTGTTATCTCTAAAAACTACACCCACGATGTAATCTCGACCAACATTTTGTTTAAAGGTAATGATGCTATCCCCATTATTATAGGTATAATCCTCCCCGTTGTATTGGATATCAAAACGGCCGGTATAAGTTTTACTTCCAATTATCGCCGTTGCCTGACCAATATGTTTAGGTGGGTTATTATTATTACCATTTTTATCATCAATATATACTGCCTCTAAAGTAATGGGAGTAGCAATCGTCCCCAGTTCCTGCGAGAATAAATAATAATATTTTTGGGCAAGATAACTTGTATCCGCTCGATTGATATTTACTATTCTTCTATCTCCTTTGAATTCTTTGGTTACTCTAATTCCTTTACTTCTACTGGCAATACCCCAGAGATTAGTTTTCTTACCTAATTTTGCCTCAGCACTCACACCAAATACCTGCTGATTATAGTTTACAAATTCAGTGTTAGGGGCACTGAATTTAACATCACCAAATTCTACCTTTTGAACAACCTCTTTATTATCACCTTGATAATTTATATAGAATTTTTGTTTTTTATTCTGGTTAATATCACTATAGTCAACTTTAATATTGATTTTATTTTTTATAGTGCCTTGAAGTAAGACCGTTAGTTCCTGGTTGATATTAATTCCCGAGGTAAATCCACCGCCAGGCTTTTCCTTATTTTTACGCCGTTTAGAATCAAGAAATTCAGAATTTCCTGCTTTTATATCAATTACCTTTGTCCCGTCAATCTGTAATTTTGAATCTATGGGTAATTCGCGGTCAAGGAAAGCATTCAAATCAAACTCTTTCTGTCCGGCTAATTCTTCTTCTCTCTTTTTTCTCCTTTCCTCTTTTCTTTTTTCCTTTTCAGATTTTTTAGCCAGTTTTTTTGGTTCTTTTTTCTCTAATTCAGATTTTTTCTTTTCTTCAATCGCCTTTCTTTGAGCTTCTTCCTTTTCCCCCTTTTCTCTTTCAGCCTTTTCTTTAGCCAATTTTTCTGCTTCTTTTTGTGCTAATTCGAGTTTTTCCTTTTCTTCAATAATTTCCCTTTTTAGTTTTGCTTCCTCTTCTACTTTTTTAGCGGCTAATTCTTTAATCCTTTTTTCTTCTTGTTGTTTTGCCCTTTTCCGAGCAAGTTCCTGTTCAATATCTTCTTCTATTAATTGTAATTTTTCTTCAAATTTTTGTTTTTCTTCCCGGGCTATTTTTATCTCTAATTCTTTCATTTTTTGTTCTTCTTCTTCAATAAGTTTTTGTTTCTCCTCGAGGATTTTTTCCCTTCTTTCCGCCAACTCCTTTCTTTCTATTTTGGCTATTTTTTCTGCGGCTCTTTTAATCTTGTTGTAGTGGTCTCTATCAAATTTTAGTTTAATTTGATATGGTATAATTACCTCAAATTCTACCTCAGGTTCAGGTTCTCCTATCTTTTCTTCTATTTTAGAGATAGGTTTAAGTAAGCTAACCTCTCCCTGGGCTAATGATTGATATGGGGAGGTAAATGCTTGTTTTGTAGTGGTAGTTTCAACTTTTGAGGCAGTAGATTTTTTAGCAGAAGGGGTAAGCAATTCTTTGTCTATCACTAATTTTTCAGTTAATAAGGTTTGAGCCCAGAGATTAAGCGGTATAAATAATATTAGAAAAACACACCTTTTAATCATTACTATTTCCCTAATATATAATGATACCATATAATTCAATTAAATGCAAGTAAATTTTTGCGACCTGTGTAATAGGTCAGTTATTGTAACCGTTCAGGTGGTAATTTACCGCAGAGACGCTGAGGAACAGAGAAGACATAGAAAATAAATTAGAGCACATAAAAGATTAGTAACTATTCAGCCACTGATTAAGACGGATTAGCACGGATAAAGACAGAGGATAGAGAAGAGAGGGCAGAGGGCAGAAGGCAGAGGACGACAGGAGGAAAAACCTTCAGCCTAACTACGGACACGGATACCGGACACGATTCACGAATTTTCAGTGTTTCATCCGTGTCCATCTGTGGCTGTAGAGTAGAGCACTGGCGCAGTAATAGAGCTGTTCTTGGGTTTTCGATGCGCGCAACTACTAACGCTACAACAGTTATCCTGTTTCCAGCACCCCCTCATCAAACCGTGCGTGAAGTTTTCCCTCACACGGCTTTCCGATAACTGCTCATCTTAAGGCTTTCGTCCAACTGAGATGGT
>JBFLXS010000222.1 GCA_040755795.1 bacterium
GTTTGTGTCATAAGTTTGTCCTCCTTATTTTAGTTAGTTAATACTTTTTGTATAGTATACCATAAAATCTTTCGCAGGTCAAACTTGACACTTTATCATATCATCTCTGCGGTGAACAGTTACCTTTGTATGCTATATCTGTTTTTTGGTGAATAACTCAAATTTCTTTGATTGACAATTAGAAATAATTATGGTATAAATAATATTGATGAGATATATTATTTTAATAGGATTTTTAATCCTAACTTATAATCTCAGCGAGGCTTATATCCCGCAAGTAGGAACAGTAACACTTTTTGAAGATGATAACGGCCAAACTACTACTTCTACTTCACAAATGACTCCAAATGATGAAATGACACTTTTGGTCCAGTTCTTTGATGAATCTGATGTTATCTATGGAGTTAATTTCTATATCTGGGATGGAACAACAAATTCAGAAAAAGGAACAGATACCCCAATTGACCACGCTACTTATCAATGGAGTAAAAATGACGGCTGGAAATTAGTTGGTCCATTAAGTTCTACCTGGACTATTGATAAAGATAATTGTAAAATTGCTACTTCTACTAGCGGAACAGGAACTTTGAAATTAGTTTTTACTCCAGGCAAAATAGCAAGGTATCAACAAAATTCTGATTGGAAGATTAAAGTGGTCGTATGTTATACAAACCAATCCCAGGATGTATCCTGTGAAATAAATATTAGTAACGCCTATTACAGCGAGATAAACATTGATAGCCAGGATGCCTTTTTTACCTCTTCTTTTGCCGATACAAATGATAATCCGCTTACTTTTCCTATTAATCTCAATATTATTTCCAACAACAACTATATCTTACAGATTAAGGCAGAGGATTTTATTGGTGAAAATGGTGGCACTATATCCTTGCCTGGCCCGTTAGGTTATGCCTTAACCAATACGAGTAGTCTTCAGAATACCGTCACGCCTACTTATCAAACTATAGACACTTATCCCGCTACTTCAGAACAAGGGGCAACACAAACCCTATACCTATGGTTAGATTATCCGGTGGGACAATCCCCTGGAACTTACAATAGCCAGTTGTATTTATCTACTTCCGACACGCAAACAACCATATCTCTACACGGCTGTATTTTAACCCCGTCTGAAAAGCATTTAGTCCTTCTTTTGGCACCTCAATTTGCGGTTGCGGGGAGTGTCTCAGAGGTATTTAGACTCGAGCGACGGGATGAATTTAATAATCCTATAACTCAAGATTCACTATACATTACTCCATATTCTACTCCAGAGCATCCTTATGAATTTCGATTAACCCCAGAAGGAGGTTCTGTACCCACTCTTACAATACCTGACGGCACCAGTACGATAGACTTTTATTATTATGATGAAAACCCTGGTACCTGGACAATCAAATTTGCTGTTATCAATATCAGAAGTACTCAAACTACCATTAGAATAGTAGAAAATCCTCCATTACTACAAGAAATAAACAATTCTGTTTTTCCTGATGTAGTTACTCAAGGAGAAAAAAATGTGAGTTTTCAAGTAGCAATTATGAATTTAAGTAATATCGGTGTTTCCCTATCTCCTCTATCTACTATTTCCTTTGGTGACGGAGCAAATACATTTACAACTACCTTAACAACCATAATCTATATCCCGGGACATGAAAATGCTATTTTGTCTTTTAACCCATTAGATATCCCGACAAATTTAGTTTCTATGATTTATTCACCTGCCTTATCTTTAAAAGGCACGGATACCAATTCTCAAACCTACTCCCAAATTTTATCTGGTGGAAATAAAGTCAAGGTTTCTCCACCTTATGTTACTTTTATTGCCGAAAATATACCAACCGAGATTAAAAATCCAGGACAGCGTTCTCTTGAAATTTTAAAGATAAAATCAGAGAATTCCTACACAGCCACGAAAACAATTACTGCCATTAAATTAACTAATACCACTCAGGGTTTAGGTTCACAATCTGAATTAGATTCACAAATCGAAAGATTGTATTTGTATCATAACACTACCCTGGTGGGGACGACTACATTTACTTCAGGCATAGCCATATTCAATAGTCTTAATATTCCAATTCCACCTGATTATGGCACAACGACCCTGCTGGTTACTTATGACCTCTCATCTGACTCTGCAAAAGACCAGGATATAATAGATGTCGCACTGGTAGATGTAACCTTTGCTATGACCACGACTGTCAATGGCGATTTTCCTTTAAATTCCTATGGACATCATCTCGTAAATGGGATGGTTGCCGACCAGATAAAGATTTATGATGTCCTGCCAGATAGTTTTAAATCAGGTGAATTGAATAATTTGGTTCTGAATGTAACTATTCCTCCCAATGGTTATGCGACTGATACCTTGAAGGCTTTAAGTATTGAAAATGCTGGCACGGCTAAATATGAAGATGTTGTTTTTAAATTCTGGCTCGATAATGGAGATGGGATATTTGGCACGATAAGTGATATTTGTCTGGGAACAATGAATTTTACCGGGGCAATGTGGCATAGAACTGGCTTGAATCAATCCATTGGCACAACTGGTTTAAAGGTGTTTGTCACGGTAGATATTACTGAAATTGCTGATGAAGGAAAAACAATAAAAATAAAAATCCCAATAAAAGGTATCGAAGTCCTGTCAGAAAATGATGGTCCAATAGATAACCCTATCACTAATTATTACTCACAACAGATTAAAGTCCATAATAAAGTTATATTTGAGGCATTGGATTTATTAAAAGAAAAGGTATATCCAGGAACTAAAGAACTTGAGATTTTAAATTTATCAGTAACCAATTATTATTCACAAACCCAAACCTTAACCTCGTTGATAATGACTAATAGTAGTCTGGGCACAGGAAGTTTAAATCAAATTGATTCGCAGGTGGACATTCTTTATCTTTATCAAGGAACAGCCAATATTGGTGTGGCGAACTATAAAAATAGCCGGGCTGTGTTTTCAGGGCTAAACCTTGATATTAGCCCGTATGAAACAAGATATATTAAGGTCCGATATAATCTTTCGCTCCAGAATGCCAGAGATGATAATATCATTGATTGTCATATTGCAGGTTCAACTGATATTGGTTTTAAATCCGCAACGATAACTATTGGTGGAATATTTCCGTTAGACTCTTTTGGATTTCATAAAATAGATGGTCTGGTCAGTAGCCAGATTATTAATTATGGTGCTCAATCTTTGACTGTGGCGACCGGGACAACAGATTTAGTTGTCCTGGATGTGTTTATTCCGGGTAATGGGTATGCGGATGATGTCTTGACGAAAATAAGGATTAAAAATGGTGGCACGGCAAAAGATTCAAGAGATATAAAAATGGTTAAAGTATGTGATGGTCAAAATACATATACTACTACCTGGAAACAGGAATATTGGGAATGGACAGGAACTATTAGTGTTCCCAGAAGAATATATATTCTAACAGATATTGCTGATAACCCGGGAAATACAATTATGATGAAAATTCCGGTTAACGGCTTAGAATTTCTATCAGATAATGACGGACCAATAGATTCTGAAGTCATCAATCCATATCTCCAGATTATCTCTGCGGGGCTATTATCTTCATTAAAATTAACCTCACAAAAGGTTACGGTAGCCAGCACTTTCACGGTCAAGATGAGCATTACCGCAAATGAGGATGTTTATAATGTTACGCCAACCCTGCTTGTGCTTGAGGGTTCTGGAAGTGCGACTTTAATCAGTGTCCCGCAGGCTATTTCTACCCTTACTGCGGGTTCTTTTCACGAATTTATCTGGGGCTACAAAGCCTCTCATATCCCGGGCACACTTACCTTTAGCGGCTATGCAACATCGACAACCCTTTCCTCTATCAATACCTGTTCCGAGATTCTTTATATTCAGGAGATACCTACAAAGTTAGTCATTCGACATATCCCAAATATGCCTTTTGAGGTAAATAAAGGACAGCAGGATGTGATTCCAATGAATATTATCTTTCAAAACACTGGAACTCCAACCTTGACCGGAGATATAAAAATTGGAACATTGACCTTTGATGTAGGCACAATACCAGGTCGGGCAATAGCCAGAATGATGATTAGTCAATCTGGGATTATCTATGGAAGCAAAACCAATCTTGAGATATCAGGAACAATCACTGTTTTACCATTAACAACACCAGTTAGTATTCCACCGGCTCAAAATGTAGCCGTAAATTTAATTATTGATATTCCAACTTCATCCACAACTAATAGATTTCAAATAGGTTTGATTCATATTGATGCGAATTCTAATGTTATTGAAGCCGCATTTCCCCTTAGTTCAGGCTGGACAAATATCAAAACCCAATCACCGGGCATAAAGGTAAATTTCAAGAATGAAAATGTTCCAAAGTTTGCCAATAAAGGACAAAGCAATGTCTGTGCGGGACAGATTGAATTTAAAAATGAAGGAGAAAATGCCAGTGATGTCAAGGTGACCCAACTTATTCTCAATGGAACTATCAGCCCAATATCTAATGTCCGGGTAAAAGATGAGGATATTATCTATGGTGAGGTTGCGGTTGCGGGAAATCCTGTTACCATTTTTTTCTCGCCAGTTATTACCTTGAATGCCAATATCCCTAAAATAGTGGATATAGTGGTCGATATAATTGAAAATCCATTATCTACGGAATTTCAAATCGGTTCTATCACCATTTTTGCCAGGGATTCAAATACTGGGGAGGATGTGCCAGTGAACTTTGGTAGTGTCACAACATCTTCGATTAAATTACAGGATTTGGCACAGCAGATTATTGTTTTTGCAACCTCCACTATCCCAACCAAAGTCTATCAAAATCAAACAGACATCAATGCCTTTGAATTAACCATAACTAATCCAGGGACGATAAACAGTGCCTGTATCTTATTAAAAGAGTTAAAATTATCCATACCTGAAGTTGTAAGTAAGATAATAGTTGAAGGCTTTGGAACATATTCTGGAATCCAAAATTTAACACTTTCGGCAACAATTACTCCACAGGCGACGAGGACGATTAATTTAAAAATAAACATTGGTGGAAATTTAGGTGAGTTTAGATTAGATTTGCTCGATTTAAAATTCGTTGATGCCAATGATTTTCACACAATTACATATACTTTTGGCTCTATTTCTGTTTTATTCCAGGTTAAAGAAAAACCTGTTGGGCTTTCAGTTTCATCTCAAACTCATATCCCGGTAAATGTGGTAAAAGGAAATAAAGATGTTCACGCTCTAACGCTTATTTTTAATAATCAAGGTGGAACAAATACAGATGAAATTAAGATAGGCACGATAACTCTAAGTTTAGCAGATAGATTTAATAATCCAATTCTGCCTGCGGCTGTTTTATCCAGATTAATTTTATCTTATGATGGCACCCAAACGGAGAAGACCGATATGAGTGGTTTAAAGGTAATGGTAAATTTAGTGCCTATTTTGAAGGTAGCGGTTGCTGATTCAAAAACGGTCGAGGTAAAAATAGATATATCAGATTTTGCCACAACGGGTAATTTTAAGGTTGGAGTAGAGGATATTGAGGCGGTGGATAATTGGGATAATCCAATAGCCGTTTTGGGTGTTTTCCCGCTCTGGTCTGAGCAAACGACTATTTTTGAACCAGCCATTGAACAATCGTTTACCAACTACCCCAATCCTTTTGCCGCTGGTAAAGAATCCACAACGATTGCTTATTACTTACCGCAAGATGGGTATGTCACGATTAAAATTTATACAGTGATTGGGGATTTAGTCAGGATTTTATTGCAGGATAATTTTAAGGCACACGGGATGAATGAAGTCCAATGGGACGGTCGAAATGGGGTAGGGGAGGTTGTGTTAAATGGGGTTTATTTCTGCCAGATTAATGTCCATTATGTCAGGGGTGGCTCGGATAAAAAGGTGCGGAAAATAGCAGTTGTCAGGTAAATTGAAGGAAAATGTCTTTTAATGGCAAATAAGTCCATATCTCATTCCTTCAGATGACTGAGCTATTACAATTAGTAACCGTTCAGGATATAGCCACAGAGTTACAGTAAAGGTTCGCACTACATATGGGATGTCAGAAGTTAATTTGTGTCCATTTGTGGCTAATTCCCTTAATTCTCTGTGAACTCTGTGCCTCTGTGGCTGAACGCTTACTACAATTAATTCAAAAATTTGTAAGGGTTCAGGTAGGATAAAAATAAGGAGAAAGGGAGAAGATGGAGAAGTGGAGAAAAGAAGAGTTAAGTGATAGGATTATTAATGTCTGTATTAATGTCCATCAAAAGTTAGTGTCGTGTTGAACAAATAACGCACGGAATTTGATTCTGGTAACTGGTGATTGGTAACTGGTAATTAAATACCGTTCGGCTGAGCTCAGGACGAAACTATTTAACCAATTACCAGTTACCAATTATCCGTTTGCAGGTTACGAAACCTGATGATGCCCCGTGCAAAACTTACTCAACACGACACCAGGATTAATGTCCGAAGGGTGGAGCAAGAAAAAGTTTGAGCCATTTCTCCAATTCTCCCTTTTCCCCATTTCTCCTTGTTTACACTTCTAATGTATAGCCCTGAACGGTTACAAATTCTGTAAGTAACCCCAAG
>JBFLXS010000223.1 GCA_040755795.1 bacterium
ATTGATGGTGGTTGGCAACAACGAACTCCGGCAATGGCTGCTGGTCTAACCGACCACGTTTGGAGTATAGAGGAATGGCTTACCTATCCGGTTAGAGGAAGTTAGCTAATTTCGGACACCACCAAAATTCAGGGAGTGAGGTTTTGATGATGGTTTCCCAAATGGCGCTAATTTCCTGCATAAATAGAGTCTATAGTCTTGTGTTTGATGTCCAGTGTCTGAATCACAGGTTCGGAAACAGCAATTCTAATTATGAAAATGTGTAAGCAAGGAGAATTGGAGAATAGGGAGAAAGAGGAGAAAATATAACCACTAATAGGACACGAATAAGCACGAAACATAGGATTATTAGGATTAATTCGGTTTATTCCTGACTAATTTAATCACCTTCTCCATTTCTCCATTTTCTCCCTTTCCCCTTTTTTACACAATTTCTGTCATAATGAGAATTGCTGGGTTCGGAAAAAAAACATCTTGACTTTTAATCATATTTTGTGTTACTATAGTAAGCATTAACCAAAAGTTCACATTAGTATTGTTGATAGTTGATGGTTGATAGTCTATGAAACTATGTATTAGCGTGGAGCACGGAGCTAAGAGCACGGAGTTTAGAGAAAAGAGACTTCATGCTCCGTGCTCAAAGCTCCAAGCTATTTCTGCCAACCATCAACCCTGTTGCTATATCTGTTCTATGAGAAATTTTCGTTAATAACTACTATATATAAAATTAAGGTAACCGTTCAGGTATAGATAAAAAGATAGTTACAAATTGAGGAAAATATATGGCTAAAATAAAAAAGAAGGGAAAAGGTCTTCAAGAAAAACTCACCCATAAAAAAGGGGTATCATTAGCGATAAAATCTAAATATAATTACATTCTTATCAGCATTATCACGGCAATAACGATTTTATATGTTACCTCTACCTTCTATTATACTGGTGGGCATTTTTTCTTGCCAACAGATGATTCATTTTTATCCTTTCATTATGCCAAACAATTATCACAAGGACAGCCGTTTCAATATAACTCAGGCGAATCTCCCACCACCGGGGCAAGAAGTCTTTTGTGGACAATCCTTTTAGCTCCGGGATTTTTCATTGGATTAGATGGTAATGGGATAATTGGTTATTCGTTTTTACTGGGAATTTTATTTCTCTTTTTATCAAGTTGGTTAATCTTTAGGATTGGCGAGATACTTTTTAACCAGATGCTGGGGATAATTGCCAGCCTTCTTTTTTTGCTTAACGGACCGATTAGCTGGGGATATTTAAGTGGGACTGAAATTGGTCTTTTTAGCACCTTAATTTTAGCTACCCTTTATTTTTTAGGACAAGAACAAGACAATGGTTACAAAAAGATAATTTTCGGTTCGTTATTGGCAATTGCACATCCAGATGGAATTATACTTGCATTTTTGTTGACATTAATTCTGGTATTGAACTTAATCTTCAAAGGAGAGCGACCAAAACCAAAGAGCCTATATCTTGTTATTCCTGCTATTGTTGGACTTAGTTGTATATGTTTAAACCTAATTCTAACAGGTAATGTTTATTCTACCTTTTTACAGGCGAAATCTCAATTATTTTCCCCAAATATGCCATTACCGGAAGTTTTAGCAAAATCAATTAAATTTTATGCCTATCTTCTAAAGGAGATATTTGGAGGTTTTAATGGGGCATATAGTGAGATGATAGATGCAAATGTTGGACAGACGGCAACATATTTTGCACCATTTGCCTTTTTATTCTTTTTATTAGGTTCGTTACCTTTAGTGGTTAAAGAGATTTATTCCCAAAAATTAGGTTTTAATTTCCTGACAATGAGTTGGTTCTTTCTGGGAATTGGACTTACCGCAATTACATTTCCAACAGATTACTCCTGGAATATAACCATTATTCCCTATTATCCATTATTTTTTATCGGGGTGGTCATAGGAATTTATCAGGTGAGCCAGATGATAAGCGTGCAGGTGACTACACTGTCTTTAAAGGACATTTTTTACAGCATTTCTTCTTTTTTCCTTATTTTTTCTTTATTTAGCACCTCTTTTTTTGTCGTGGTTTATGGCAAGAGTTGTAAAGATAATTATCATCAGAAGATTGGATTAGTCAAATGGGTAAAAGAAAATCTTCCGGCTAATATAACTGCAGCGATGAGTGGGATAAATACATTAAGGTATTATGAAAATAGAAACTTTATAGATTTAACTGGCGTTGGCACGAAAGGATTGGCTAAACCATATCAAAATGGTGTAGGAAGTATATTTGAGTGGCTTGAAGATAAAAAATCATATCCGGATTGTTTTATCCTTGATAAATTAGATTTTAGTCGTTCTGGTTTACTTCAGAATCAGTTATATTCGGCAAAGGTCGTGGGGGTGCGGGCAATTGAGCCCATAAATGTTTATCAGGCAAATTGGAATTTAGCCAATAGTGGAGAGCAACCAGTTACCTCATTTGGTGGCTATAAATTGGTTGATAAAATTGATGTTGCTAATTTAACCAATGAAGGGGAACACAATTATAGATTTTGGGATGCAGAACCGGGGTTAAATGTTCCGACCTATGTTTATGAACTTTCGTGTTTAAACAGTGAGCGAAAGGTTATTGATGGAGGTCGCATCCTCTCTGGCGGGGAAAGTATGGTTGTCAAAACTCAACCGGGCCATGAGATGAAAATAATGATGCGCACTACTGGGGCTTTAAAACTAAATGTGCTAATAAATGAAAAATATTGCAAAACCTGGGTTGATGAAAGAAATTATGGAAATCTCTGGGTAGAATCTATACTCACTATTCCTGGAAAATGGATTACCTCAGACCAGACAAAGATACATATTGAGATAAAGAATTTCCAACAAGATACTTACTCAGTTGCCCACTATTGGTTCTTTCAAGTGGAGGATTAAATTTTAAGTGTTCAAACATAAAGAAATTATAGGGATTTTAATTATTACACTTATCATTACATTTTTTTACTTAGGCACTATGTTTTATTACACGATGGGACATTTATCTGCCCCACTGGATGATACCTTCATTTTCCTTCAATACGCCTGGCAATTAATTCATGGGCATCCACTGCAATATAACACCGGTGACCCACCTACTACTGGAGCAACCAGTATGATTTATCCTTTATTTTTAATCCCGGGATTTTTAATCGGGCTTGATAAGACAAACATACTTTATTATACCTTTAGTCTGGGTGTTGTTTTTTTGACTATCTCTGGTTGGTTGGTATTCAAGATTGGAAGGCGGTTAATTAATGATAAGATTGGGGTTTTGATGTGTTTGTTATTCCTTTTTAATGGACCTATTTTATGGGTTTATTTAAGTGGTATGGATGCTGGATTATTTAGTCTGTCGATTTTAGCAACAATGTATTCTTTGCTTTTAGAATTAGAGGATAAAGAACAGCGATATACTCGAACTATTTGGGCAAGCTCATTGATGACCTTAACCCGACCTGAAGGTTTTATCCTTTCAGTGATTATCTTTAGTTATATCTTTTGGTCAAAGAGGATAAAGAGTTATTATTTTCTCATTCCTATTGCTCTGGGGATAGGGCAGATAGGAATAAATTATTTATTTAACGGCACATTAAGTGCTAATACGATGACAGCAAAATCTGTCTTAACGAAACCAAATGTGAATTTATTAGATATGATGGCGACTTCAGGTAAGTACTGTGTGTATATTTTAAAGGACATTTTTAGTGGATTTAATGGTGAGTTTTCTGCGTTGATGGAGACTAATGAGGGAAGGCAGGTAAGTGTATATTTTGCGCCGTTTTCTTTAATCTTTTTTTTAATTGGTATTCTTTTTATAATCCTTAAAGAAAGGTCAAAATTTGGCATTGTTATTTCCAGTTGTTTTTTTATTGGGATATTAGCGGTTGCGACCGCACTTCCTTTTAAATGGCACTGGCACCGGTATCTTATTCCCTACTATCCGATTTTTCTCATATTTACACTTTTAGGGATTTATTATTTTAGTGAGTTAATGGGGAAGGCAATTTCTTCACTTAACCCCAAATATGTATTTTATGGACTGGTATCTTTTTGCTTATGTTTTGGGTTTTTAAGCACGGTGTATTTTGGTGTAGCGTATGGAAAAAATTGTAAGGATATTTACTTTCAGCAAATAACACTCGGTAAATGGATAGATAAGAGTCTTCCTCGTGAGGCGATAATTGCCGTAAATGACCTTGGTGCATTAAAATATTTTGGAAACAGATATGTTATTGACCTGCTTGGATTAGGGACCAAAGGAGTAGCCAGGATATGGGTAAATGGGGCGGGAAGTATTTATGAATATCTTGAGAATTTAGAACCAAAATATTATCCTCAATATTTTATCATTTATCCTAATTGGTTTGTCTTTGATAGACTTGGGATGTTGGAGGAGGAAATAGCTCAATTTAAACTACTTCAACCAACAATTGCGGGCAGTGGAGCACCAATGGTAGTTTATAAGATTGATTGGGGATTTGCACATTCTGGAGATAAAATTCAATCTCTGGATATTTTAACGCAGTTAGAGGGATATAAATTAGTTGATAGGGTTGATGTTGCGGATATTGAGAATGAATTAAAACACAGGTATAAGTTCTGGGAATCAGAACCAGGGATGTATTATGGGATGAATTATCAGGACCAGGTATTAAAACTTCCCTGTCTTGAGGCACCAGATAAAATTGTGATTGATGCTGGCAGAATGATTACGGCTGGGGAGTGTATGGTTGTTGAAACTGAGGTGGGCAAGGATTTGAAGATAATTAAGAGAACCAATACCTTTACGCCGTTAGAGGTTTTTGTTAATGATAAATTAATTGGTTTATGGACACATCACAATGTCGAGGAGCAGTGGAGTGAGACGGTTTATGGAATTTCAGGCAAACATATAACCTCAAATAAAACTAAGATTCGATTTGAGATTCATCGAGAATTGAAGCATCATTACACCTGTTTTTCGGCACATTATTGGTTTTATCAGAGAGGTTAAACTACGAATTACACGAATTTAACGAAAGGAGATGGATTATTTAAATGTAACTATTCACCACAGAGACGCAGAGGGCACGGAGAATGAATATATTTAGAAAAGGGGTATGTATTTGCAAATTATCAAGATTCCAGATATTATGGAACAGATTGGATTTGGTAGTAAATTCTATTATATTCTCTGCGTTCTCTGTGCCTCTGTGGTTATAATAAGCTGAATAGTTACATTTAAATTTGTATAATTCGTGAAATTAGTGGTATATTTTTGGAAATGTTTCACATGAAACATTAATCGAAAATCTAAAATTATACTTTGAGGAGGAATTTAAAATGCAACGAATAGCTTTAGGTAAAGGATTAGATGCCTTACTTCCGGAGGTAAAGATTGAAGGGGAGAATATTCGGGAGATAAAGATTTCAGAGATTATGTCAAGTCGTTATCAACCAAGGCGGTATTTTGATGCGGAGAAACAGAAGGAATTAGCAGATTCAATCAGAGAAAAGGGGATAATTCAACCTGTTTTGGTGCGGACATCTAAGGATGGCTATGAATTAATTGCAGGTGAACGAAGGCTTCAAGCGGCGAAGTCCATTGGATTAGAGCGAATCCCGGCGATAGTGAAGGATGTAGTTGATAGCGAGGCATTAGAAATTGCCTTGATTGAGAACATTCAACGCCAGGATTTGAATCCAATAGAAGAGGCGGATGCTTATCAAAGATTAATCCGTGAATTTAATCTTACACAAGAAGATTTAGCCAAAGAGGTCGGGAAGGATAGAACCACTGTGACGAACACCCTCCGATTATTAAAATTACCTCCTGAAATTCAAGAGCATGTTTCTACAGGCATTATTTCGATGGGACATGCACGGGCAATATTGAGTCTGGAAGTCGAGGCTCAACAATTGGAAGCATCCGAGAAAATTATCAAAAAGGGCTTATCCGTTCGGGAAACTGAAGAATTGGTTAAACGAATGAAAAAAATGAGTGTTTCACATGAAACATCTCAACCTCCAGAACCAGATGCCACAATCCTTGCCTGTGAAGAGGATTTAATGCGAGCATTAGGGACTAAAGTAAGGATTAAGCAAGAATCAAAAGAGAAAGGGAAAATAGAAATAGAGTTCTATTCCTATTCAGATCTTGAAAGAATAATGGATAAAATTATCCCAAAAATAGATTTGGTAAATATACCTACTCTGTAAGAGGATAAAAAAGTCAGTGCCGTTCAGGTGGTAATTTACCGCAGAGACGCAGAGGAACAGAGAAGATATGGAAATAAATCAGATAACAGAAAAGATTAGGTAATATATAAGACAAAACCAAATTTGTTAATCAATCATGATATGTCGGTCCTCAAAAGCTTGCTCTGATGAAAATCAGGGATGGAATGAAGCGTTTGGGAAATAGTTTTTAATTTTTTTCTCTGCGTCTCTGTGTCTGTTATGTAAAGTGTCAAGCTTTTTTTTATTTTTTTACTTAAGAAAAGACTCTACGACTTATCTCTATAACTCTACACCTTATTTTTGTTTTAGGCA
>JBFLXS010000224.1 GCA_040755795.1 bacterium
AATGATTTTATCAGTTAATTCATCTTCTCTCCATTTCTCCATATTCCCCTCTTCTCCTTTGTTACACTTCATTTAGGTAAATAGTTACATCCATTCTATGTAAAGTTTTGACTAATAACTGCTATATTCACCGCAGAGACACAGAGACGCAGAGAAAAAGTTAAAATCTATAGCACTTATTAATCGAAATTTGACATAGATATGGCTATCAAATTCCAAATTCCATTTAGTGAATTAGTGAATTAAGCGAATTAGCGAATTAGTAAAATCTAATCTCTAATTCGCTTTTTGGTATGTGGAATTTGGTGCTTATTTGAGATTTGGTGCTTGGGATTTGGGATTTTTTACTTATCCACTCTGAGTAAAATTTTGACTAATAACTGCTATATTCCCTCTGTGTTCTCTGTGACTCTGTGGCTATATCCTGAACGGTTACTTCCCCTTTTCCCTTAATTACACCCTGAACGGTTACAAAATATAAGATTTTTTGCCTCGTGAATTATCCTTTTTTCATCCTCTTCTTGAGCCTCATCAATTAGTGCCGCAGCCACATTAGTGATTTCATCTCGCTGACTTATACTGCCAGAAGAACTTATCTTTATCATTTCATCTTCAATAAACAGGTCCTTTGTATCCAGGTCAAAATGGAAGTTGTGTGACATTCCAAACTGCCAGATTTCATTAAGTCTAAGTTTATGAAAAAGCTCCCGAGAGATACTCCCAATAATTTTACATTTTAAAATACCTTCTGGAGTAGATACTGGTAAAAATCTTTCGATGAGATATGGGGTTGGGTCGCCTGATGATGAAAAGGTAGATAAAGAAATCTTAAATTCAATCATTGGCTGAGGTTCTATTTTAATATATTCCAGGCTTGATAGACCACTTTTTTCTAACTCTAAATAATAAAATCCCGTTGGATTAGATAATTCTCCAAAACTCATTCGTTCCGTAGCACCCGGGATAATAACCTGTTTATCTTCTATTTTAAACACCTCCGTTCGATGTTGATGTCCGACGAAGACATAATTTACCCCATCTAATCTGGAAATACTCGAATATCTTAGTAATGGTTCATTAACATCCGCTGGTATATGATTTTCAATGCCATAATGAAGGAGAAGGATATTTATATCACCAATTGCTGGGAAGGTGAGATTACTTAATGGGTCATCTCCTTTGATGAGTTTAGGATTATATGACAATCCTCCTACGACTATTTCTAAATCCTTAATTTTAGTTTTGACTATCTGGATTTGTGTCGCATCGTATAAAAGATGTGCCTGTTCTGTTTCATGGAAGATACGCTGTGGAATACCTTCTGTGGTCACGGTGCGTGTTTTAGGGACATCGTGTGTTCCACCAATTAAAAACACCTGAATATTATTCTTGATTAGCCTCTGGAATTGGCGAGCAATGAAGATTAATTCAGTATTTTTAGGGTCAGGCATATCAAACAGGTCACCTGCATGTAAAAATAAATTCACTTGCTTCTCAAGGCTAAATTCAATCGTTTGTTGAAATGCCTGACGAATTATCGCCCGACGCTCTTCTAACCGCATTGGGGACATCTTTGCATAATAATTATTTAAATGATTATCCGAAGTTAAAACTGCTTTAATTTTCATTTTCTAATTTTAACTCAATGCTTTCTGGCATAGGTTTTATTTGTAATACCTGGGTAAAATATGTTGTAAAAAGGCAGTCTTGCGAGATTACCCAAAAACCTTCTTTATCCTGCATCCTTATCAATTTATTGACTATCTCTGGATACCAATAATGCACCTTCCCCTGGCTATCAATTATGGTTTCTTTTTTAGTCAATTCAAGTGCAAAAGCCAGGCTATGAATATAATATTCGTACCATTTAGCCGGTCCGTATGGATTTTCATTTAAGGTATAATTCTGGCTAATCCAGTGCAGGGCATTTTTTGCTCGAATGTCCGCGGTGTCTAAATTACAAAGTAAAAACCCAATTAAACCCGCCGCACCCATACTTCCATAAGATACAGTGCCTTTTTCTTTGATATATCCAAACCCACCATCTGAATTTTGTTGCTGAGTTAAGTAAGCCAATGCCCGTATCCAGACATCATCGGTTTTGGCTCGTCCTAAGAATTTATATCCAGAATCTAATGCCATTAAGGCAAACTCTGTTGAACTTAAATCTGACCTGCCACCTGCAACATACCCAAAGCCACCATCTTTATCTTGAATACTCAAAAGCCATGATATGCTTTTTTCAACCAGATTTTTATACATTGGATTTTCAGTTGCCGATAAAACCATTATCGCTAACGAGGTATTATACGAGCATTTTATCTTTTCCGGCTCACTTATCGAGAGATAACTACCATCCGGGTTTGCATGTTTGAGCATATATTCAATACCTTTTTTAACTACCGGGTCTTCTTCATTTATTCTTTCTTTTAAAAGGCATAAAAGTGCTAATTGAGTTACGCCTAATGGGAAAATATCACTCTGGAAATGGCCGTCTTCGTGTTGATTGACAACAAGGAATTTTAGTGCCTTTGAAATACTTGCCTTTCGTGCCTCTTCGTAGGTCGCAGAAGAGGTGAGGGCGAATTTAAGTCCAAGTGAAGTCAGTGCCTTTTTTTTCTTTTCTAATAATTCTTTATCCTCGATTGTTTTTGGAATGTTTAAAGCCGTTGCGGCCGCACTTCTTATCCACTCATTTTCATCTGATAATGCCTTGATTAAAATTGGCATTCCTTCCTGAAGATACAACTGCCCAATAGCCCGAATAGCATACCATCTTGAGGTCACAGGTCGTTTTTCATCCTGAGCAATCACCAGAATGGGATTAATAGCGTCTTTTGCCCCAAGTTTTACCAAAACCTTGATTGCCTCATTGACTACTTGAGTATCCTCATCATTTAATGCCCCCAGAAGAGGCATTATGCAGTCTTTTGAATTAATTTCACTGAGAGATTGAACAGCAAAATATCGGATATTGGCATTGTTACTTTTTAGTGTGCGGGCAAGCGAAGGGATAGAGTTTTCATCTCTTATTTTTCCAAGTGCCTTAACTGCGGTCAATTTGACCTGGTCATTTTTATCTATCAGAGCATTTATAAAGGTCAATGTAGCTGTTTGTGGGATAGATTCCATTCGTTGCAATGCCTCTAAGGAGAACCAGCGTGTTGCCTCATTATCACTTCTGGCTGAGTGGATAAGTTTTGGTAGTGCCTTTTCACCATATTTAGACAGGGCATCTGCCGCCGCCTCCCTTATCTTATATTTCCCTTCGTAATGATTAAAATAAGGGTCTGATAAGGCATTGATAAGCTCCACAATAGCCTTTTCATCCTGAATATCTCCTAATGCCTTGGCTGAGGCAATTTTGCTGGCTGGCACACCTTGCTTTAATAAATTAATAAGTGGCTCTACTGCCTGGTTATTTCCTATTTTCCCTAAGATATAGCACGCCATACCTTGCAAAACCAAATCATTACTTTCAAGTGCCTTAATTAAAGCAAAAACGACTAAATCCCCTTTATTGATTAATTTTTCAGCCGCATTATATCGTTTTTCTGCATCAGCTAATTTAAGATTTTGGATTAATTCATTAATCTGGTTTGTTTCCGTCCCTCCAGTGTAATATTCAGTAATCTGGTCTTTCTTTGGTTTTTGTTCTTTTTGAATTTGTAACCTCTGGGTGTATCTTTGCTGGATACTTTTTAAATTATCCGTATCTTTAAGTTCTTCATAACATTTAATAAGTAATTCATAAGCCTGCAAGTGGTCAGGGTCATAGTAATCAACAATCTCGTGGAGTATTCTGATTGCCTCGGTAAGATTTTTGTCTTCTTTTTTCAGGCAATCACAAGCCATTTCATAATGCCATTGTGCCTCTGCTTTATAATCTTCGGTTATCTCTTCAGAAAAAGCCTGCCCAATTAAGCCAATACTTATTATAATGAACCATATTAACCTCATTTTGTTTACCTCCTGAAAATAGTATACTATATGTTATCTTAATTTGTCAACCATCCGAGGGTGTTACCCCTTTACCACCGATAACTGGCAAAACAAAGGAAAATTTACTTCCTTTACCAATTTTACTTTCAACAAAAATATCTCCGCCAAGTCGAGTAATTAATCTTTTAACAATAGTTAGTCCAAGTCCTGTTCCACTTACCTCACGAACCTCTTTTCTTTCGGACCGGAAGAACTCATCGACAAAAAGATGTTTCATTTCCTGTTTGGCAATACCAATCCCCGTATCTGCTATAGATATCAAGATATATGGAAGTGGTGATAATTGGTGTTTTATCGTCTCGGGTAACTTTTCATATTCGATTTTCTTCACCTCTATTTTTACCTCGCCACCTTTTGGAGAAAATTTAATGGCATTTGAGACTAAATTTATAAAAATTTCATCAATAATATCTTTATCCGTGACTATTTCCTGGCAATCATCCTCTATCTCAAAATTCATTATCACCCCATTGCGCCGGGCTAATTCTTTAAATCTTATGCGAACTGATTCTAATATATCCTTTATGATTAGAGGTTGTTTATTAATTTTTCTTTTTCCTGAATCAATCTTTGAAATATTCATCAAATCTCCTAATAGGCGAGCAAGTCTATCTGCCTCATCATTAATAATCTGGGCGAACTCCTTTTGTGTCTGGGGCTCCAATTCTTCATCTAATAGCATCTCTACTAAAGATTTAATCGAGGTCAATGGTGTTTTTAATTCATGTGAGACAACGGAGATAAAATTAACCTTTAGTCGCTCCATTTCTTTTTGTTTGGTAATGTCTCGCATGACCGCTATCTGACCAACTGTTTTACCTTTTTCTTTCATCGGCGTAATAATCACGCTATATATTTGTTGTAAGTTAAAACTAAGTTCTTTTTCTATCACCCTCCCTTTTCTTCCCGCCTCTTGATATGCTTGAATAAATCCTTCGTCTTTGATTAAATCTTTAAGTGAACAACCTATCTTTTTTCCTGATAGTTCTTCAGCCTTATGATTTAACAAAATTACCTTACCGCTGTTATCCGTAGCAAAAACACCGTCATCCATCCCTTCAATAACGGCTTTAATTTTATCCTTTTGAAGGAGTAATAATCTATTAGCCTGGATTAATTCCTGATTGGCTAATTCTACCTTTTTTTCAAGTTTTTTATACAATTGTGCATTTTCAATGGCAATGGCAACTTGATTGGCTATTGCCTCAAGTAATCTTACATCTTCTTGTGCAAAATCACCACCAATCTTATTGATTGCCTCCAATACACCAATTATCCTCTGCTTGATTTTCAATGGGACACATAATAAAGATTTAGTTTTGTAATGCGTATCTATATCAATCCTTGAGTAAAATCGTGGATCTTTATTCACATCATGAACTAAAGACGATTTCTGATTTTTAAGTACCCAACCTGCAACTCCTTTATCCGCAGGGAATGTAATCTTTTTTACTTCTTTACTCTTTTCACCTAAGGCAACTTCAAAGATAAGTTCATTTTTTCTCTTATCTAAAAGCATTAAAGAGGATGATTCTACTTGCAGTACCTTTGTAACTAATTTCATAACTATTTTAAGTAATTTTTGCAGGTCGAGTGTAGAGTTAATAATACTGCTGGTTTTGGTCAAGACGGTTAATTCAGATACCTTTTTTGTTAAATCAGTATTTTTTGTTTTCATTATTGTAGTCCTTTCTTATACCTATAACTCGATATTCAAGTTTTTTTAAGATTAAGTGGTTTATCCTTTTTTAACCGCAAAGAACGCAAAGAAATCAACCGCAAAGCACGCAGAGATTATAGGTTGTTCACCACCCTTTTAATTCCTTCCTTGAGTCTTAATACATTGAAATTTATAAGCAATTAACAATATTTGAAAGTTCGTTTTCGTTTATAGACCTGTTTTTCTTTCTTTGCGTCCTTTGCGAAACCTTTCTTTGTGCTCTTTGCGGTTAAATCTTTATACCTTTAAAAAACTTGAACATCGAGTGTTACGAAATTTCTTATTTCAATCACCAGAAGAACATCTATTGAGTATAATTATACTAAAAAATTTCGTTTTTTGCAACATTATAATTTGTTTTTCTCAAAAAACATCCTCTTCTCCTTTAATCGGTAATTCTCTCCACGGATATTTATAGTTATAGAATGGTGCAGTAACCTATCAACTATAGCACTGGCTATTACAGGCTCACTAAATATCGGTAACCGTTCACCGCAGAGACGCAGAGAAGAAAATTAAAATTTATGGACGATAGGCTTAACATCCCTGATTTTCATCAGTGCAATCTCTTGAGTCCAACAACATTAAACTTGTCCTGATGAAAATCAGGGATGGATTAACAAATCTGGCTTGCCGGCTGAACATTCGGTAAGCAGGTTCTATGTATTTCAATGGCTACACCAATAATCTTTTCTGGTAACCGTTCAGGGCTATACATTAGAAGTGTAAACAAGGAGAAATGGGGAAAAGGGAGAATTGGAGAAATGGCTCAAACTTTTTCTTGCTCCACCCTTCAGACATTAATCCTGGTGTCGTGTTGAGT
>JBFLXS010000225.1 GCA_040755795.1 bacterium
ATTTCTTTTGGGCAAGTCTCCTTGCCTCTTTCTTAGTAAGAATAACACAAGGAAGCTGGAAATTCAAGCAAAATTTTCATCCTCCTTTGTGCCCCGCAGGGGCATGACGGTTTCCCCTGAAAATAGGTTATGGGACGCAGATTTTCGCAGATTATCAGGATGTATATTTAAAAATCCTGATAATCTGCGTTTATCTGCATCCTATACTTTCCCGAACCACGAATCCCTTTTTTCGTATCTTAGTGATTTAGTGACTGAATAGTTACGACTGATTCTACTATATCATAAACAGGTAATGGTTGTCAAGAAACTTTTGTAGGAAATTTTGAGGTATAAAGCCACAGATGAACACGGATAATATTTAACCTCTTGAAATTAAAGAAGTTATGGGGTATAATAAAAGTGTCGATTCTTTTATAGAAATTTTCTCTCGCCAGGACGCAAAGGTCGTAAAGGAGGTTTTTTCTTTGCGTCCTTTGCACCTTTGCGAGAAATCTGAAAGTTTTCTACCTGTGCAGGCCGAAAATTTTCCACCTGTGCGGTTAGGGTGAGAAAAAGAATACACAGGTCGCTCCTCTGGAGCTAATTATGTTGTAAGGATATAATCTTTCTACAAACAGACCGCTCCTCTGGAGCTAATATAAATAAAGCTCCGTAGGAGCAATCTGTTTGTAGCATTCCGCAAAAGCAATATGTTTGTAGCTCCGTAGGAGCGACCTGTTTGTAGCATTGAATATCTGCTTCTTGCATTTTATTTAAACCTAACCGCACAGGCCGAAAATTTTCCTTGATTTTTTTTGTTAATTAAGGTATAATACAAATGTTCAGCCATTACTTGAAGGAGATAAGGTTGAATGGAGGTTTATTATGAAAAAGGTTATAATTTATGATACGACGCTCCGCGATGGAGCTCAAACAGAAGGAATATCCTTTGCGGTTAAGGAGAAGATTAAGATTGCTCAGATGATAGACCATTTAGGGGTAGATTATATCGAAGGTGGTTGGCCTGGCTCAAATCCAAAAGAAACGAAATTCTTTGCAGAAATAAAGAATATTAAACTTAAAAAGGCGAAGATAGTGGCTTTTGGAAGCACACGAAGGGCGAAATGTAAGGTTGAAGAAGACCCGAGTATATTAAATTTATTAGATGCACAAACCCCGGCAATCTGTATATTCGGGAAAAGTTGGGACTTGCATGTTCACGAGGCACTCAATATCTCTTTAGAAGAAAATTTAAAGTTAATTCAAGATACTGTCCGTTATTTGAAATCAAAGGGTAAAGAGGTAATTTATGATGCCGAGCATTTCTTTGACGGCTATAAAGCAAATATAGAATATGCGTTAGCGACTATTTTAGAGGCACAGAAAGCGGGTGCAGATGTTATTGCCCTTTGCGATACCAATGGTGGAATGTTGACTTATGAAATAGAAAAGCCAATCAAAGAAGTCCTGAAAGTCATTAAAGTCCCCGTAGGTATTCATGCCCACAATGATTCAGGAATGGCGGTGGCTAATTCTATTATGGCGGTAAAATTGGGTGCCACGCATATCCAGGGGACTATCAATGGTTACGGTGAAAGATGTGGTAATGCCGATTTATGCCTCATCATCCCAAACTTGAAACTTAAAATGGGGCTGAATTGTATTTCAGATGACCAACTCAAAAGCCTGACTGAGGTCTCGAGATTTGTTGCAGAAATGGCTAATATCGTTCCTCAATCACATCAACCTTATGTCGGCACTTCTGCCTTTGCTCATAAAGCCGGTGTCCATGCCAGCGGCGTGCAAAAAAATCCAAAAACCTACGAACATATCCTGCCAGAATTAGTTGGAAATGAACGAAAAATATTAATCTCAGAATTAGCCGGACAAACCAGCCTTCTGGAAAAAGCAAAGGAGATGAAAATAGACCTGTCAAAAGATGCTCCTCAAACACAAAAAATTCTGGCTAAAATCAAAGAAAAAGAAGACGAAGGATACCAATATGAAGCCGCTGACGCCTCATTTGAATTGCTCATTAAAAAGGTGTTAGGTAAATATAAATCTGCATTTACTCTAAAGAAATTTGAGGTTATTGTCGAAAATAGAAATAGGGAGCTTTCATCTGATGCAATTATTAAGATAGATGTAAAAGGCAAACAAAAATATATAGTTGCCGAAGGAGATGGCCCTGTTCATGCCTTAGATACTGCCCTGAGAAAGGCATTAGAAGAATCTTATCCCTTACTAAAAGAAGTGCGTTTAACTGACTATAAAGTCAGGGTATTGGATGCCAAAGAGGGCACCGCCGCAAAGGTCAGAGTATTGATTGAATCTACAGATGGAAAGAATATCTGGAGCACGGTTGGGGTCTCAGAGAATCTTATTGATGCATCATGGTTAGCCCTCGTCGATTCTATTGAATACATACTGGCAAAAACCAGCGATTCTAATTTTGAACAAGGTGCAAAGTAGAAAATTGTAATCGTTCAGCCACAGAGGCACAGAGTTCACAGAGAATTAGAGAAATTAGTCACTTAAGGACACGAATTAATCTGTGATATCCCATAAATGTAGTGTGAACCTTTAGGTTCACCTTCTGGCTTGCCAGAAGCGAGGCTAAAACCTCGCACTACAAATCTTTTTGTTGTTCAGAGAGATTCGGATTCATCTCGTTAGATAGTAAAACATCTAACAGGATTCATTCGTGATTATATATTCCCTCTGTGTTCTCTGTGGCTCTGTGGCTATATCCCTGAACGGTTACCTGAATAGTTACGAATTGCTGGACGAAAAAGGAGTAATCAAATGATAAATACAAATATCCCACTTGAGGCTATGGCGGATAAAAGTCTTTTTCAAACAGACTCAATTAAAGAAAAAAATGCCCCGCCAAAAATCGATGGAAAAACATTTGATGAAGAATTGAAAACCGCAACTAAAGAAAAACTAAAATTATACCTCGATGACCTGCTTAATAAAATTGAAGCTCAAGGAAAAATTTTAGTTCAATCCCCTATCTATGAAAATCTTACCCAATATAGACATCTTGTTCAGACATTTATGGAAAAAGTAGTTAAAAACCTCTATTCGCTGGAAGAAACAACAACTACAGTTCGACCTTTACAGGCACAACTTGGTCAGCGACAGGTAAATATCATCATTAAAGAGATTAATAAAAATCTGTCTGAATTAACCGAAGGAGTCCTCAAGACACAAATTAATCCCATTAACATTGCGGCTAAGGTAGAAATGATTCAAGGATTATTAATGGACTTATATTCGTAACTATTCACCTGTAACGCTTACTTGACCAGTTTTTGTCTTTATAACTCAAGCCAGGAATGGCAATACATCACTTCGTTGCGGAGGACTTTTAATGTTTTCTGAACATCTGTATCTGTAATGCACTCGGTTGGTTTTTTACCTTGCGCCAGATGTTGTTCTACTTGTTTTACCGTTGCCATAAATTCAGCATCCATTGTATTGACTATTGCCGAATAGATGTTCACCTCTGCAAGAATCATTAACATAACTTTATTGAGTAGCGGTCGTAATTCCTGCGGTGAGCCATTGGAAACATTAGAAAGTCCACAGGTAGTTTTAGGGTTTGGGATTCCAACCAGATCCGGTAATAATTTCAGAAATTCAGGTGCTTCAACCACCTGTTTTTGGTCGGCACTTACCGGGAAGATAATTGGGTCAAACCATATTTCCTCAACCGGGTAATCAATCTCCTGAGCCGCAGTAAGGATTCTTAAACAGACATCAGCCCTTTCATTAACATCCCGCGGGATACCTTCATCTGAAAGGATTAAACCAATGAACGGCACCTGATACGATTTGGCTAATTTTAAGGTTTTATCTAATCTTTCAGTTTGAGCAGAAATTGAGTTAATCAGCGGTTTTGCCTTTTTTACGGTTTTAAGTCCGGCTTCAATTGCCTCAGAATTAGTTGTATCCAGAGAAAGAGGGACATCAACTACCTCTTCGACTGTTTCAATTACCCATTTCATCATCTCTGGTCCTTCTTTTTTTGCTGGACCAAGGTTTATATCCAGGTAATGGGCACCACCTTCGACTTGTTTTATAGCCATTTCCTGAATAGGTTTAGGGTCGCGGTCTTTGATTGCTTCCCTGATTTTGGTGGTCATTATGTTGATGCTTTCACCAATAAGTATCATTGTTTTTTACCTCCTGTAGATATTTAGGTTAAGTGTATCTATTCACTATTTTTGACAGGATGAACAGGATTAATGGGATTTTTGTTTATTCTGTTCATCATGATTATAGTTGTGATGAATATTCCGACAGAACCCTCACCTTTCGCTTTACTTCACCCTTTTTTTCTCCAAAATTAATAATCAATCCAACATCCTTTTATTTAACATCCTGTCTATCCTGTAAATCCTGTCAAAAGAACTGAATAGTTACGGTTAAGTAAGAGAAAGGGAGAAAAATACTTGCTTTTTTCCTCTCCCCACCATCTTAATTAAATTTTTGCAAATTGTTGTAAAAACAGAGGCAGGTCAGAGGCCTCGCGACAGCCTACTTTTACATTCCACTCTTTGTTCAGTTCTTCTTCTAATTCACCGCTTATCTGGGCAACATAACCCGGGATGATTAAATTGCGGTGTTTGACTCGGTCGACGATACCACATTTTTTAACAAACGGGGCAATTAAATCCGGGACAAACTTCCCGGCTGACCAGGCGGTTAAAACCGATAATCCATCGGTATTCATCACACAAAGCCAGAGTGGAACATTGCTTGCCTCAATTTCACCAGAAACCACAAAATAAGTCAGGGAAAAATTGCAAGTGATTAGAACCGGAGAACTCGCATCCGGATTGCCAAATTCGTAGATTCCTTCATCCATCGTCAATGGTCGTTGTGGGTCGGTAAAGAGATTTAAGCGATAGACTAAAAGAGGTAACATGTGGTGAGGTTGAATATCTGAAAAAATCACTATCCCAGCGTATTTTGAGATAAACACTGTGCCGATTAGACTTTCCTCCATTAGATTATCCGTCATCTCACAAGGAAAAGCAATTGTTGGAAATCCTAATGGACGAAAGGCTTTAAGTAATGAAAGCCTGCGAGTGAATATCTGGTCTTCATAAGCCTGTTTTAAGGTTGATGGATTTGAATCTAAAACTATATCCTTAATCCCGGTTTTGACTAAATTATCCGTGAGTGTCGCCAGTTCTTCCAGACCATTTCCTCTGGCAACAATCGGACAATTATTTTCCTTGCTAATCTGTGCGACTTTTTGATAATTATCTGATGTCGCCGCATAAAGAATTGGTCTTTTATCCTTACATAATCTTGCCGCCTCTCCTAATATCTCCACATCTTCACTCATCAGCATCAGACAACCGCTGACTGAATCTCTGGCGGTATTAACTAATTTCATAAATGTTTCTTTATTTTTAGAGGTATTTTTCAAAGCGGCTAATTCGGGTTTTAATTCTACTCCAACGCGTAGATATTTCGTTTCATTTAATGCCTTTATCTTCCTTGTTATCTCTGTTTCCTTTTCTTCATCCGTGATTAGAACTCCAAAGGCGGTTGGATGTTCAAACCGTTTTTCATGGCGGAAAAGGACGGTTTCTTCACCAATTGTAATTGCAGTCTCACCTGAGCCAATTTTTACCCCGCGTATTGGAGGTGCAGAGGCTTCCGCTAATTCAGATTTAACCTCCTTTGAGACATAAGGACATTTCTCAATCTCGGTTTTAGCCGAGGCTAATGCCATCGCAAAGGCAAGGCAGGTTGGAAAGTTACATTCCTTACAATTTGTTTGTGGTAATTTTTTAAATATTTGCACACCCGTAAGAGCCATTTTTTAAATTCCCCCTTTTATTTGGTAAATTGACTGAAGTAAGGTTGTATTGTAATATACTTTTAAAAAAAAGTCAAGTGTTTTTTTAAAATCGAAAAATAGCGACCTGTGCGGTTAGAAATTACAAGCAAATTTCCTCAAACCTGAAAGGTTTGACTTTTACATAACCGTAGATAAAATCTACGGAGAGAAGAAAAGCTCCTGCTTACTACTCAACCCTGAAAGGGTTGAATTCTAACCATGGATTACATTCGACCCTTTCAGGGTCGAGTTTTGCGGGCGTTTATTTCCGTAGATTGCATCTACGGTTATTTAAGATTCGACGCTTTCAGCGTCAATAACCTAAAATCTAACCGCACAGGTCGAAAAATAGATATAGAAATGGTCATACTACTCTTTAGCCTGTATAAAGGCATTTTTTAACCCGTTTGACACAGTACGACTAACAAAAATATCCTGTTTTGGGGTTTGGTTGTCTTTTTGCCTCTTACCTCAGCAACGCAGACAGCTGACTTCCCCTTAAATCACTAAGAAATTCCCCCTTTCAAACACACTACCTCCCTTTAATTATAAACCGAGGGTCGGACCTATTCTAATCCCGCATCAGAAGTAGGATTAGAGAGATTATGTAATAATTACACCTCCCATCCTTAAATCCTACCCATATCGGTTTGTCCTCCCCTTTAATCTTTCCTTAAAATC
>JBFLXS010000226.1 GCA_040755795.1 bacterium
TTCCACATACCAAAAAGCGAATTAGAGATTAGTGAATTAGAGATTAGATTTTACTAATTCGCTAATTCGCTTAATTCACTAATTCACTAAATGGAATTTGGAATTTGTGATTTGGAATTTCAGAGCCCTATTTATGTCAAATTTCGATTAATAAGTGCTATAATGGTCACCGATTACCTGATTATCCTCCTCTACGGCGTATATAATATTACCTTATTTCTCCCGCGTTGTTTTGCCTCATAAAGGGCTTTATCTGCCTTGGCTAATAAGTCTTTTTCTGTTTCTATGCCAGGATTTGGATATGTAGAAACCCCCAGACTGGCAGATAATTGATGTGGGGTACCTTTGACAAATTCAATACTATTATTTGCAATATTAACCCGAATAGATTCAGCAATTGAGAAGGCTGTATTTTGGTCTGTCTCTGAAAAAACAACCGCAAACTCATCTCCACCAAATCGAGATAAAACACCTTTGTCTTTAATAGTGTCTTTAATTATATCCGAGATAGTTTTAATCAGTCGATTTCCTGCCTGGTGACCATAAGTATCATTGACATGTTTTAAGCGGTCGAAATCAAGCATCGTCAGGGATACTGGTTTATTATATTGTTTAGCAAAGGCAAATTCTTTTTGCAAATAGTCTTCAAAATATCTATAATTATAAACCTTAGTTAATTCATCTCGTTCGGCTAACTCTCGTATCTTAGCAAATAACCTTACTTTTTCAAGTGTTTCTGAGATTTGATTGGCAATAATCGTTAATAATCTTCTTTGTAATGGACTAAATGCATCTTCATTAAAACTGTTGAGTGCTATAAGTCCAATTATTTCATCTCGATGAGTTAAAGTGGCCATAAGTGTAGATTGAAACCGCTCTATTCCTACCCAGAATAACTCGGATGAGGTTCCTTCAGCTGTATGGTAGATTATTTTAAATTCTTTTTGGGGATATATCTCCGTCCATTTTTTCTCCACTCTGTTTTTGACATCCTGGATACACTCCGCATTTATAAAGCAAACTTGTTTTATCTCACTGATAATACGGTTATCATCTACAAGCAAATATGTTCCGGCATGATAATTAAAAAACGGTTGAATCTTATCCAATACCCAGCCAAGTATCTCCTGGGGCATTTTCATTAAAGGAATCTCACGAGAAATACTGTATAATATCCCTAATTCTTCTGTTTGTGCTTCTAATTCTTCCTTTTCTTTGATTAATTCCTCCTTTTCTTTTTCTAATCGCTCTTTTTCTTTAATGAGAATGTCTGTTTTTTTTGCCTTTTCTTCTAAGTTGGTCTTTTCTTTCGCCAGGAATATTTTTTCCTTTTCTAATACTTCTATTTCTTTTAATAATTTTTCTCTATCTTCTTCTTCTTCTGATACCTTTAGTTTTTCTTTCAGAAGCTCTTGTTTCACTCTAATTAATTCTTCTTTAACCCGTATCATTTCTTCTTTTTCTTTTAATTGGGTTTCTATATCAACCTTTTCTTTTATAAGTTCTTGTTTTGCCTCTTCTATTTCCTCCTTTTCTTTTATTTCCACTTCAATTTCTTCGGTAACCTTTTCCTTTTCCTCACTATAGTATTTCTTAGCATTTTTAACGGCAATCGCCGCATGACCACAGATTATCGAGAGTAGTTTCAAGTCTGTTTCATTAAAAGGTCTTCTTGTTTTCATATTATTAACATTGATGATACCAATTATTTCAGTGCCAATTTTTAAAGGGGCTGAAATTAGAGATTTAGTGTAGTATTTCGGGGAGCTTTTCTGGACATGAAATCGTGTATCTGATGTTATATCACCGACCAGCAAAGGCTCACCTGTTTTAGCCACATAACCTACCACACCTTTACCAACCTGTAATTTAGTTTTGGAAATATGTTCCTCATCCAGACCAATAGCGGCTTTGATAGTTATATCCTCTTTATTATCTTCAACTATCATCAATGAGGCAATTTCAGCGTTCATTGCCCTTGCTGTCAAATTCACTATCAATGGGTAAAGTTTCTTTGGTTCTAAAGTCAACATTAGACTTCGAGATTCTTCGAAGAGTTTATAAAATTCCGAGATGGCTTCAACTTCACCTTCTTTGCTGGATAGTTGTTGAAGTTTTATCTTTGAATCTATGGCTAACTGGGTCAACATAGCAACTAATTCTACATCCAATTCTAATCCTTCGACCGTTGTGGCTGGTATTTTAGTCAGGCTATCGGCAAAGGATTTTGCGTCTAAATTAAACTTTTTAATTACCTGGGCATAGTGTTCATGTCTTAAACTTGCATTTACGACCTGACAGCCACCAATTACGCCAATTAATGTTGAGTTACTGATTATTGGGCAGGTAGCCCCTAAAAATCCTGCATGACAGGGAAATACCGTAGAAACCTTATTATCCTGAGCATATTGAATAGAAGCAAGCCATGTTTCCTCACATTCCTTCTTGCCTTGTGGAGTAGTATAAATCATCCGACAATGTGGTTTCCAGTGTTCTTCACGAAATACAGATTTCCCTTCATTATTAACTATCCAGGAATAAGATAACCCTATTTTATTGAGTAAAACCTCTTTGGCTACAGTCCATTCTCGACTTTCTACAAAACTTTTTAAAATCTCATTATAATTCATTCTCTCCTCCCCCCTTTACTAATTTTGGAGTTAATTTAGCAATCCAAAATCGTAACTATTCACCGCAGAGACACAGAGAAAAAATTAAAATCTATTGGCTATACGCTTAATTCCATCTCTTAGAACAGAAATATTAAAATTGATCAATAAACCTATTCTTTTATTCATCATTTTTAGATAGGTTAAAAGTTGAGCTTCGTGAATCGGAAGTAGTTGCTCAACTGCTTTTAATTCTACGATAACTTTTTTTTTCAACTAAAAGATCTATCCGGTATCCACAATCGAATTTAAATCCTTTTTTCTCTGTTCCTCTGCGTCTCTGCGGTGAATAGTTACCCAAAATCTATCGTGCCCCTTGTTTTCTTAAAATAACTAATAAAGTTCTTAGCATAATTTTAAAGTCCAAAAATAAGGTGTAATTATTGATATAAAGGATATCATAAAGGGCTTTAATTTGTGCCGGGATATCATAAGGGGCATTTATCTGAGATAATCCTGTAATTCCCGGTCTAACCTTGAATCTCAGTTGATAGCCAGGAATAGTCTTTTTAAATATCTCCACAAATTCCGGTCGTTCTGGCCTTGGACCAACTAAACTCATCTGTCCCCGCAGGACATTAAAAAGATTAGGTAATTCATCAAATCTGAAGAACCGAAGTGTTCTACCAAATTTAGTTATTCTCTCATCATTTATGGTTGCCAGAATTGGTCCTGTTTTGTCTTCCGCTCCAACATACATCGTTCGGAATTTCCATATCTTATATCTTTCTTCGCCTTTACCTACCCTTTCCTGTCGATAAAAAATAGGTCCTTTTGAATCTAATTTAATCAGAATGATAATGATTGGCAAAAACGGTAAAAATAGAATTAAAGCACTAACTGAAATGAAAATGTCCATTAATCGTTTTATGGTTCTATTCCAGCCAGAGATAGGTTCTAAACTTAATTCAACTAAAGGCACTGCCTCTAACTGGATACTACCTATTTTACTAATAACCGCTTCATATACATCGGGAATAGTTTTAAATCTGATTTTATTTTCATGATTTAAGATTGTATCCCACAATTTTGGATTTGAGGTATGTTCTACCGTAACTATAACTTCATCAACATCTTTTTCATAAACAGTTTTTATCAGGTCATCATAATCTCCTAAGACATTAGCACTTTTATTTACCTTCTTTTCCCCGATAAATCCGATTAATTCATAACCTGAGTGTGGATGTCTATTTATTTCTGAGGCAACTGCAGTTGCTTTGTCATTTGTTCCGACGATTAAAACTCTTTTAATCGGCCGATGTATCTCTTTCGCTATAACTCGCCAGCCAGTCAATGATAAGGTGTTTATTATCCAGGAAATAGCAAATACAGATGTAGGAAATGCAATCGCTATATTTTTACTGGCAAAAGATATAGCCATAATTATCAATGTGCCAAATGATACTGCTTTAAAGGTATTATTTTGAATATCATCTATCTTACGCCAATTGGGTAAGCCAAAGGCATAGATGGATAAAAGCATAGCCAGGGTAAAGGGGATACACATAGATTGATATGCCTCAAAATTAGATTGAGGGAGTCTTCCTCCGAATTTAATTAAGAAGGCAAAAATTATCCCGATGTTAATTAAGATAGCATCAAATATTAATGAAAATATCTGTGTTATTCCTCTCATTTCTTTTCATTTTATATAATACATTAAAATCTTCAAGATGTCAAGATTTTTTTCGTAAAGAACCTGTGTGCTTACGGTATCCTTCTAAACCGTGTATTTGCCAGAATTATCTCGGCTAATAAAAGTAATATCCCCGGGAAAAGAAAATATCCAAATATCTCTTTATATTTCATATACTCCTTAACCTTTATTTTTGTCTTTTCCATTTTACCAATATCTTCGTATATTTGACTTAATTTGCGTTCATTAGTTGCGCGGAAAAATTTGCCATCAGTAATATTTGCGATGGTTTTAAGTGTATCTTCATCAACTTTGGTCAGTAACAGGCTACCATCAGGATTACGGGCGTATATTTTACCAAATATGGGGTGGTCAACAGGTATTGGTGCACCACCTTTCTTGCCGACACCAATGGTATAAATCCTTACATTCATTGCCTGGGCGATACGGGCTGAGGTTATTGGGTCAATTTTACCACAATTATTTACTCCATCAGTAAGAAGGATTACAATTTTACTTTTCGCCTGTGAATCTTTTAATCTATTGACACAATTAACTAACGCCATTCCAATGGCTGTGCCATCCTCAATCATCCCAATATTGACCTGGTTTAATAGGCTCAATAATGTTCCATAATCCAGGGTTAATGGGCATTGAGTAAAACTTTGCGAGGCAAAAACTACCAATCCTAATCTATCGTTTTTTCTCCCTTTAACAAATTCACGGATGACTTGCTTGGCTGACTTGATTCTATTTTGAGGTTTAAAATCTTCTGCTTGCATACTCCCGGAGATATCCACGGCTAAAATAATATCCACCCCTTCAGTTAAAATCTCTCCTTCAGTTCTACATAGTTGTGGTCTGGCAACAGAGATAATGATTAAAATAAGACACAATAATCGGAGAATGAACACACAATGTTTATATTTCAAAGATTTAGATGGGGGAATCTCTTTTAAAACTTGCAGGTCAGAAAACTTTATGTTTGCTCCTTTCCTTCTCTTGATATAATTCAAAATCAGTAATGGGATGATAAAGAGTAAGTAGAAAAACTCAGGATTAGCAAATTTCATTATAGTTTAGCCTTTCGTAACCGTTCAGGTAATCCTTTACCGCAGAGACGCAAGAGTTCGCAGAGAGGAAAATATCTTTTTTTTTCGTGTTTTTCGCGTTTTTCGGTGTTTAAAAAGGCTTAAAAACAGTTAGTCGAAAGTCCGTATTAAAAGATTAGTAAATAACGAAAGACCCGAAATGCACAAAAAAGGAAATTTCTGTCTCTGGTGAATAGATTTTAATTTTTTCTCTGCGTCTCTGTGTCTGTGCGGTGAATGGTTATCTTTATCCTTCTTTTGTATCTTATTTTTATCTAAATAATACTACTTTTTAGACCAAATGTCAACTTTTTATTTTTGAAATAAACACTTGACATAAATCAAAATCTTTGTTATATTAGAGTAGAGGGCGCCTGTAGCTCAACTGGACAGAGTCGCGGACTACGAATCCGAAGGTTGGAGGTTCGAATCCTCTCAGGCGCGCCAGAAGACAAATGACAGATGACAAAGGACAAAAGACAGAAAGATGATATTTACTTTATGCGGCAGGCTTTAGTCGAGGCAGAAAAGGCTTATAAATTCGGAGAGATACCAGTCGGAACTGTAATTGTTTTAGATGAAAAGATTATTGCTCGCGGTCATAATCAAATAGTCAAACTTAAAGACCCAACCGCTCATGCAGAAATATTAGCAATTAAAAAAGCCGCTGTCTATTTAAAAAATGAACGATTAATTAATACGAGTATGTATGTTACTATTGAACCCTGTGCTATGTGTGCTGGGGCATTAATTCTATCCAGGGTTAAAAATTTAGTCTATGGTGCCGATGACCTGAAAACAGGTGCCTGTGGCTCAATAATAAATATCGCCCAACATTCATCTCTGAATCATCAACTAAATGTCAAAAAAGGTATTTTAGAACAAGAATGTCGTGAACTAATCCAGAGGTTTTTTAAAGAAAAAAGGTAACCGTTCAGGATATAGCCACAGAGTTCACAGAGAATTAGAGAAATTAGCTACATAAGGACACGAATTATAGCACTTATTAATCGAAATTTGACATAGATATGGCTATGAAATTCCAAATCACAAATTCCAAATTCCATTTAGTGAATTAGTGAATTAAGCGAATTAGCGAATTAGTAAAATCT
>JBFLXS010000227.1 GCA_040755795.1 bacterium
GTGGCAGGATATAACCGATATGCGGGCATGGATGTTATCGGAGACAGAAGGTAGTGGTGAGACACGGACAGTGCATATGCAGGTTAGAGATAAGGCAGGCAATATGGCAACTTACACCGATACCATATTGTATGATAAGACAGCACCATCAGGCACAATCACGATACTTGGACAGGATATGAGAGAAGAGTATGCGACAGCAACTGCGGTTGCTCTGGTGATAAGTGGGTTGCCAATAGATATAGACCAGATGCGGTTTACTAATAATGGCGATATCTGGAGTGAATGGGGCACAGCGACTATGGGGACATTAACCTGGCAACTTGATTTTGGATTAAAACCAACAGAGGTATTAACAGATGGGACACGGACAGTCTGGATGGAGGTAAAGGATATATCAGGGAAGACAGCGATATACTATGATTCCATTATTCTTGATACAACAGCACCAGATGGGGCAATTACCATCAAGGCAGGGGATACCTACAGCACAGGGACAGGCGTGAGTATTCTGTTGGAGTATAGTGATAATATGAGTGGGGTAGTGAGATTGTTGTATCGAGAGGATGGGACAGAGACCTGGAGTCAGATAAATATTGGGACATTGACCAGTGGAGCGACAACTACCACTATTACCTTAACAGGTGGAGATGGGATACGGACGGTTTATTACCAGATAGTGGATGTTGTCAGATGGAATTCCGGGACGATAAGCGATAGCATTATTCTGGATACGAGAGTACCGAGAGGGACATTTACGATTAACTACGATGCCACCTATACCACCATGAGGAATGTAACCTTAACCGGGTTTGAGTATGACGATGCAGTAAGTGGCATAGACCAGATACGGTTCCGTAATGAAGCAGGTAGTTGGACGGTGTGGCAGGATATAACCGATATGCGGGCATGGATGTTATCGGAGACAGAAGGTAGTGGTGAGACACGGACAGTGCATATGCAGGTTAGAGATAAGGCAGGCAATATGGCAACTTACACCGATACCATATTGTATGATAAGACAGCACCATCAGGCACAATCACGATACTTGGACAGGATATGAGAGAAGAGTATGCGACAGCAACTGCGGTTGCTCTGGTGATAAGTGGGTTGCCAATAGATATAGACCAGATGCGGTTTACTAATAATGGCGATATCTGGAGTGAATGGGGCACAGCGACTATGGGGACATTAACCTGGCAACTTGATTTTGGATTAAAACCAACAGAGGTATTAACAGATGGGACACGGACAGTCTGGATGGAGGTAAAGGATATATCAGGGAAGACAGCGATATACTATGATTCCATTATTCTTGATACAACAGCACCAGATGGGGCAATTACCATCAAGGCAGGGGATACCTACAGCACAGGGACAGGCGTGAGTATTCTGTTGGAGTATAGTGATAATATGAGTGGGGTAGTGAGATTGTTGTATCGAGAGGATGGGACAGAGACCTGGAGTCAGATAAATATTGGGACATTGACCAGTGGAGCGACAACTACCACTATTACCTTAACAGGTGGAGATGGGATACGGACGGTTTATTACCAGATAGTGGATGTTGTCAGATGGAATTCCGGGACGATAACAGATAGCATTATTTTAGATACAACTTTACCTGTTACTACTCTCAAAGGGATAACCAGTGTTCAGGTAAAGAATGATATAATCATTATTGGGACAGCAACCGATACCCCAACTCAAATAGTTAGAGTAGAGTATCGTATAGATTCTGGCAGTTGGATTCAGGCAGAGTCTAACGACGGCAAATTTGATTCTGGGACAGAGGCATTTAGTATCATATTAGTAGAATTACCAGAAGGGACTCATACCATTACCGCCCACGCAATAGATGCCGCTGGCAATATTGGTTTATCGACTTCCACTACATTTTTAGTTGATACACAGGGACCTATGCTTTCTAATATTCAAATTACGCCTCAGATAACCAATAAATCACCAGTAATTACAGGGACAGTAACAGATGGATACAATGTACCAATAGAGGTAAGATATTGGATAGATACATATTATGGCACAAATACACCAAATTATGCGACGATGACAATTTTATTACCAGGACGATTACAGTCAGATATTACAGGGACGATTAATGTCTCTGGATTGGAAGAAGGAGAGCATACAGTTTATATTCAATCTATGGATTTGGTTGGTAACTGGGGAGATGTAGCAATATCCAAATTTATTTATTCCAGAACAGGGTTAATTGTTGAGATTACACAAGCCCCTCCTGAAATTACCAATCAAGGCACTCTCAGTATTAGTGGACTTGCCTATAATATTACAGGGGTTAAGATTATAGAGATTAGGTGTATGTTGGATGATAAGAATATAGGCACTTATACCTATGATACTATTATTGTTGCCAAATATGTTTTTGGAACAATTACTGGCTTTGTTGACGGAACACATACAATATCTATTATTGCCAAAGATGCGGCTTTAAATCAAGCAACTGCAACTGCAACATTCTTTGTTGACCGTAAAAAACCAACTATTGGCACGATTAATGTTATCTATCCAACCGGGCAAACCAGGGCTAAAGAAGGAGATGTTGTAACTATCAAGGTAGAAGTTACTGAGACAGGGACACCGTCAGGTATTTCTCATGTGCTATTAGATGCAAGCAATATAGGAGGAGAGGCTAATCAGGTAATGAGTCATAATGGCGATACTTATACCGCACAAGTAACCCTATCTGATACCTCTCCTAATATAGAAATAGAAAGGTTGATTACAATAAAGGCTACAGACCGGGCTAATAATTATAACGAGGGCACGCAAACTGTATTTATTGACAACAAAACACCTGTATTCTATTCTCTTGATAGTAACAAGGATATTTATAAAGATGGAGAGACTATTATTCTAACGATTAAATTAGATTCGGGTTCTTATACCTTACGAGCAAATTTTTCAGGTATAGATAATACCTATCATGTTGGCTCTGAAACATGTGAATATAATGATGGAACTTATACTATCACTTATACAATTAGTCTGCAAAATACCACTCGTGATGGTAAATATTCCATTCCAGTCTTTGCCACAGACCAGGCGAATAATATAACAGAAAGACATATCAGCATTGACCTCAACAATCGTGCTACGGGTGTATTTACTGCTCAACCAGATGAAGTAAAGAATGGGGATACAATAATATTTACCTATACTCTTCCACAAAATGGTAGTTTTACTGTCTGTATAATTAATCTATTCAACCTTGATAGCACAGTTTCTGGGACTGTAACGATGAGTGATATGGGTAATGGAATTTATAAGCTTATACACCTAATAAGTTTAGCCAATACCTGTACCAGTGGGACTAAGATAATCAACGCAAATATTTATGATACTAAAGGTAATCTATTTGGTTCAGATACAGTGACAGTTGTTTTAGATAATCAGCCGCCGGAAGTTTTAGGCACCATTTCACAAAATATCCGACCAAAACCAGTAGAAAAGAATGGTAGATTAGAGATTTATGTGGCAGAGATAGAGATATTTGGGTCTATTACAGGGGAGGCAAGATTAGTCTGGTGGAAGAGTGGGAATATAATAAGCAATAAAGTTATTATGGTAGATAGTGGGTTTTACTTTAATCATGTTCCAGTAGAAATGGGAACAAATCCTGTAACTATTTTTGTTGAGGATGAAATTGGCAATGTCGGTAGTCAGACAGTTATACTTTATCGGATAGAAGGTAAGGTATCTGAACCAGTTGGTGCGGCAGGTGGTGTCGTCGAAAATCCTGATGGCACTAAGGTAGAAATTCCAGCTAATGCATTACTGGTTGTTATAAATATTAGTATTAATACCTTACCAGCAGAGATAGAAGCAGAAAAGAAACCAGTGAACGATAATATCCAATTATTAGGTATTCCGCATGAATTTGGTCCTTCAGGGATAGTATTTTATCAGCCAGTTAAGATGGTTTTTGTTTATACTGATGTTGACCTTGAGCGATTTGCAAAGAAGATAGGAAGACCGATTGATGAGAGTGAATTAAAGATATTTTTCTGGGATGAAGAAAGGCATGATTGGATTAAAGTAGGTGGTGTTGTAGATGCCAATAATAACACAGTTTGGGTTTATGTTAATCACTTCACGATTTATGACCTTGGAATAGATACTGCTCCACCACCTACTCAACCAGCAGTTTATATCAATAGAAATCCATTTAAGTTCGGTGAGGTAACGGAATTTATGGCTGATTTACCAAATAATGTCAGCAAAGTTACTGTCCGCATATTTGACCTTTCAGGGGACTTAGTGCGGGTAATATCAGAAGACCAGTCTTTAAGTGATAAGAAAGGCCAGGCAAATGTTAATCTGGGTAGTTGGGATGGAATGAATGATTTTGGGAATTATGTTGGTAGTGGGATTTATATCTATCAGGTAATTATAACTTTCACAGATGGCAGCACTTATGTGAAAACTAAACCAATTGGAGTGGTGAAGTAAGGTAATTATCGAGCCACTGATTAGCACGGATGAATAGCAGAGGATAGAGAAAACAGAGGACAGATAATAGAGGCAAGTGTCCTCCGCTGGCGGGGATTAAGGGGTGGAAATCTCTTACACGGGCACGGATCTCGGATTTAAACAATAAAAAAATCTATGTTTCATCTGTGGCTAATAAAAAAGTAAGGAGGTAAATAAAAATGTTTATTTTAGAATTATTTAAGAAGATGGGGATTGCGGTAACCGATACTATTCTTCTCCCAATCAATTTTACCCGAGATACAGTGACAAAGTTTAATCTTCAGACTATCAGACGAACTTTACAAATTGTATCAGCCGCAGAGTATGCTACCGCAAGTAGGGCATTCCCTGAGAATTTAGATGTGCCGGCGTTTAAAAGATACCTATCCCCAATTCCAAAGGTAATGCTTAAACTATCTATTAAGGAAGGTAATGACAGTAATCAGGTAACGGTTGTGGAATCAGGCGACCTTAAACCAACAGGAGATGGCAAGGTAGGTGGATATATTTATAATTGTATGACTGGTGATATAAAGATAAACCATATAGAAAAAGATATAGCCGGTACACCTTATAATGAATATTAATATCAAAAAATGGTAATTGGTTAAATGGTAACTGGTTAAATAATTACCAGTTACCAACTATGGAGGTGATTCCGATGACAAAATGGTTAGTGACTCTCATTATTTTCTTAAGTTTTGTAGAAGATGGTCTTAGTTTGCCAATAGATTTACAGTTAGGTGCCAGACCGCAAGGTATGGGTGGGGCATTTGTAGCGATGGTAGATGATGTCAATGCCGCCTACTGGAATCCAGCCGGATTAACTCAAATTAAAACCTTCGAGGCGGCATTTATGCATGTGAACCCTTTTAGTATAGAGGAAGCAAGTATTGATTTCTCATCATTAGCCATACCAACAGATCAAAAAGGTGCTTTTGGTATTAGCTGGATTCATCAAGGGGCAGAATTAGAGGAGGGTAGGGGACAAACATATAAAAAATCTGATATGTCAGAAAATATCTTTGTATTGTCTCTTGCCCGTAAGATTATGCCTGAACTTTCCTGTGGGGTAAATATTAAAAGGCTAAGAATAGATTCTGAGGTAGGTGGTGGCGGTGGATTTGGGTATGATCTGGGATTGCTTTATACAACACCACATATTGCCTTTCTGAATAACTTTTCTTTTGGAATGATGGCTCGAAATGTATTTACTGATTTAAAAGATGAATCTGTCCCTACGACTTTGAGAATGGGTGTAGCAACAAAGGTGTATTATGACCGAATAAACATAGCGGCTGATATGGAAAAGAAAAAAGAAGTCAACAAAGAGAAAAATTCATATCAATTCCATTTTGGAGGCGAATATGCCATAACCCGTAATGTTTTATTCCGTCTTGGAAATGATGATGGCGATTGGACTTATGGAGTAGGATTCCTACTTTATAACTGGGAATTAGATTATGCCTTCTATCGCATCAAAGAATACGATTTAGATTATTCCCACCGTATTTCCGCTACCATAAAGTTTTAGCCAGGGATTAAACAGACATTCAGCAATTCTCGGTGAAAATTAAAACCGTGATTTAATGAGGATTTTGAGATGTAGGTGAAAAATATTTTTCGCGAACTTTTTTATTTTTTGGAGTGCGAAAGTGCCAGAGATGCTATCTCCTTGCTTTCGCTTTTTTCTGCAAAAGCCTGAAAGCGGTAGCAAGCTACCGCACTCCAAAAAGTAGCAAGCTACCGCACTCCATAACAATTCACCGAGAATTGCTGCTTTTGTGTAATTTTTCTGTTACGTAAAAATCATTTGTGCACATTCGGGAAACTATTTGTGGACATACTCGCATAATTTCATCACCTATTTCGAACCGATAGTTATTCCCACTTTTTTCTTGGTCACTTGAACTGAAACTCTAAGGAGTGGTTGTTCAGCCAAGGAACTTTGGGGTCAATCCCTTTGCTTTTAAGTTTCTCTTCTAA
>JBFLXS010000228.1 GCA_040755795.1 bacterium
GAAATAGTAGGCAAGTAGGTAGTAGGAAAGGGATAAAGGATGTGCACGGTATTCCTCTTCTGGGGACAATGTCTCCCCTTTCCTACTTCCCTACTCTCCTACTTTCCTACAGGCTGAATAGTTACGACAAAATTAACAAATAATGGTCAATTGTTAATTGTAAATTGTCAATTGTTAATTATTGGGGGCTGCATTTTTCTATTTCAGATTTCATATTCTACCCCCGCAATCCTCTCCGCCAGCGGGGGACATCAATTGAGTAGCGACAGAGCACTATCATAAAGGTTGAAATAGTGTCCGAAAAGGAGATATGGGGATTATGGAGATAGGGAGATATTATTAAAAAAATTGAAATTAGTAGAAACTAATAGAAATTTATAGAAATTTGTTGTTTCCCACAATCAATTTCTACCTATTTCTATAAATTTCAATCTATTTCTATTATCTTATCTCCATATCACTCTTATCTCCTTATCCCCTTTCTTACACTTTTGATATATAGCCTGAACGGTTACGATTTTTGGTGGTGTCTTAATCTCTGGTGTTTCGTGAATTTTTTATGATTCCTTTCTCCTTTAATCTTTGCGTTCTTTGCGGTCGATTTCTTTGTGTTCTTTGCGATTAAAAAAGGATAAATCGCAAAGGACGCAAAGGGAAGAAAATAGGTAAAACATTTTTTATCAACTCAACTTCAAAGGATAAGTTGCAAAAAAATCATCAGGCTTTTGAGCCTAATTTTGCCATCTTTGAGCAAAATAAACAGATTGATAAGGATAGAGAGAGTTTTAGAGAGCCTCAATAGTAGCATAAAATTTACGAAAGTTCAGATAAATAAAAAAAAAATAAAATTATGGTGATAAAATTCTTGACAAATAATCGTAGATATGATATTATTTATTCCTAATCATAAAATAAAATCGTTTGACAGAAAAACAAGTAATAACCAGCAGGGAGGAAATTTAAGATAATGTTGTGGGGAAGAGAAAAAGTACCAGTAGGATTAGATATTAGTCATGATTGTATCAAGGTGGTTAAACTCAGAAGAACCGATAGTAAAATAATCCTGGATGCAATTGGTATGACCAAAATCTCTCCAGAACCATTAGATGAAGATGCCTTAGGGGCTAAACAGGAATTATCGGTTAAAGCTATTAAAAATTTACTCGTAACTCATAAAATCGATACTAAAAAAGTGCGAAGTTCTGTTTCGGGGAATTCAGTGGTAGTTAGATATATCAAACTTCCTTATATGAGTGAAACAGAATTGAAAGATGTTATCAAATTTGAGGCGGAAGAACATATCCCTTTTGATATTGAACATGTAATTATAGATTTCCAGATAATTAAAGAAACCGTAGAAAAAGACGAACGAATGATATTAGTCTTATTAGTTGCGGCTAAAGAAGAGTTAATTTATGACCATATGGAGATATTACATCGAGCCGGATTAGAAACTGTTCATATCAATGTAGATACCTTTGCCACTGAAGACGCTCTGACTTACGGGGTAGGAGAAGAAGATGTTATTGCCTTAGTTGATATAGGTGCCCGTATGACTAATATCAATGTGGTTGAAAATAAAATCTCCTGCTTTAATCGGGATGTCCTGGTTGGTGGTAACGACTTTACAGAGGGTATTAGAAGAGAATTAGGAGTAAGTTTTCAAGAAGCGGAAAAGATAAAGGAAGAAGAAGGAATAATCCTTTTACCAGAAGAAATTACCACTGCTGTTACTCCTGCTGTAACTGGGAGTGATAAAGCCGCACAAATATCTTATGCGATTGAATCTGTCGGAGCAAGATTATTAGATGAATTAGAGCGTTCTTTTGCGTATTATTATACTCAATTACCTGTTTATCGTAAAAATATCGACCGAGTAATTATAAGCGGTGGAAGTGCAAAACTTGCTAATCTTGATAATTTCCTCTCAAATGGATTAGGAATGTCTGTGGTGATAGGAGACCCTTTTGCGAAAATATCTATCCCCCCAAAGTTTGATCAAACATATATCAAGAAAGTATCTTCCGCATTCGCGGTCTCATTAGGGTTGGCGATGAAAGGAGTAATGTGAACCGATGACAGAAATTAATTTGATGCCACCGGTAGTGGTAGAAAAGAAAAAAGGACAATGGCGAAATGTATTTATTGGATTAATACTTAGTCTCATAGTCGTATCATTAGGTCTCTGGTATGCAGGACTTGTAATCAAGGTAAAACAAAAGGAGGCAAAATTAGAAAAGATTACACAGCAAATTGCTGAATTACAACCACATCTGATAGAAATAAGACGATTAGAGGCTGAAATTATTGAAAAAAAGAAACGAGTAGATGTAATTGTCCAATTAGATAAAGGTAGATTTGTTTGGGCTAAATTGTTAGACGAAATGGTTATGTGTCTTCCATCAGGACTCTGGTTAGGAGGATTTGTAAATACCACAGGCAATGAATTAAATTTGAACGGACAGGCTTTTGATAACTTCTCTATCGCAAGATTTATGAGTAATTTAATAAATTCACAGATTTTTACAAATATAACATTAGGAAACATTGAAAGTTCAGCTATTAGAGAATATCCGATTAAAACTTTTTCTATCAAATGTAATTTTAGAGGATAACAATGAAACTTGATATACAAATTTTAAAACCTATTCTTCTATCTTTAATATTATTGTGTGGACTTGCTTACCTATTCTTTACCTATATGTATAAACCTATATGTAATAAAGACTTAGAATTAGACCAGAAAATAGTGACAAAAGAAACGGAATTAAGAGAAACCCAGAAAATAGTAGAGAATTTAGATGTAAAAAGGGCAGAATTTGAAAAGGTAAAATCAGAACTCGAATATGTCATTAATCGATTACCGACTAAAGAAGAAATACCCCAATTATTAGAGACAATAACTAAAATGGCAATAAAATCAAATATTAATTTGATTTCTTTTAGACCAGAATCTATGGTAACTAAAGAGGTCTATAATGAAATTCCGGTAGGACTACATATCAAAGGCACATATCATGATATAGGGTTGTTTTTAACTAATATTGGAAATTTTGAGAGAATTATTACTCCATCTAGTATTAAGATGAATGCGGTAATTGCAACGGAAAAAGATCCATCTACCACCACAGCAGATATGCGTATTACTGCCTTTGTCTATAAAGAACATTAAAAATGGAATATCTAATTTCTACCAGAAATCATAGGAAACAATGAAAATGAAGCGTAAATTTTTTATCTTAAGTTTAATCTTTGGGCTAAGTCTCATTATCGGTTGTGCGAAGAAAGAGGAAAAAAAGGTAGTTGTTCTACCTCCACAAATTCCGATAGCAAGACCAGAGATGTATATTCCAGAAAAATATGAATACAAATCCGCTCTAACACGGGACCCATTTGTTCCTTTAATTGTTAGTGAAGTAAAACCTGTGGCTGGAGATAAAGGTTTAAAGTTATCAGAAATAAATATCCTTAATTTAGAATTGTCGGGTATCATCTGGGATAAAAAAGAAATAATGGCTCTTTTTCACGATGGAAATCATTTTGGATATATCCTTAAAAAGGGGAATTTGTATGCGGATAACTATAGACCAATTGCAGGTATTTGGGGCAAATTTATAAAAAATAGAGAGGTCTTTTTACAACAGGGAAAAACAGAAGTTAACTTTTTTATAGGGAAACCTAAAATAACAAAGATAAAAGGAGCCGCAATAGGAGCTCAACAAGAAATGGAAGAAATTCCATCAGAAGAAACTAAACTTTAAAAAAAGGAGTGATTAAAATTGAAAAAATTAACCCAATTATATTTAATTTTTACCTTAATTATCCTTCCTGCATTAGCGATGGCAGCGATGAGTTTGATGGATATTAAAGTAAGTGAAGAGGATGCGAAAATAAGGATAAATATTATCACGGATAAACCGATGGTAAAATATAATTCCTTTACTGCGGATAAACCCCCGGCGATTGTTATTGAACTTGATAATACTCAATGTGCAGAAAAAGAATTAATCATTGGCCGTAATGGTATCAACCGAATTAATTGTATCCCACAAGAAGGTCCTAAGACAAAGATAGTAATTAGCATTATTAAAGTCTTTCCTTACGAGATTCAACAAGTAAAAAATGGGCTTGAAGTGATAATTGATAATCCCTATCATAGTTATCAACTCAATAAGATAGATGTAAAAGAGGATGAATCCAAAATAAATTTATTAATTTCATCAAGCGCTCCACCTCAATATAAATATTTTGACCTGGCTAATCCCACACGGATTATTGTTGATTTCCTTAATGCCACGAATAAAATAGGGGAAATTAAAACAACCAGTAAGTTTATTAAGAATATCACTCCAGGTCAAAGGCAAACAGAGCCAGTAAAGGTAGCCAGGGTTATGGTTGAATTAACAGAATTTATGCCATATCAAGTTTTTAGTGATGAAAATCAGGTAACGCTTGAATTGACTAAATACCCGCTGGAGGAGGTAAAGAAAATTACTCCTGTTTCTACAAAAGAGACTCCAAAAGAAATATTACCAGAAATTAAAATAACACCCCCAATAGCAAAGAAATTACCTACAAAGGAAATAAAAGAAAAGGAAAAACCTGCATTACCGGAAATTAAAGAGGTAAAAAAACCTGTGGAATCTAAACCTGTTCTACCCAAAATAAAACCCGAAGAAGAAAGAAAAGAAGAGATGTTATCTTTAGATTTTAAAGACGCTGATATACTTGATGTTTTGAGAATTATTGCTCATAAAGTCGGAATGAATGTTTTACCAGGAAAAGAGGTAAAGGGGGTTGTTACGGTTAAATTAGAGAATGTTTCATGGCGCAAGGCGTTAGATTTGATTTTAAGAAACTCAGGTTATGCATATATTATTGATGATAATATCATTCGTGTTGATATACCAACATTACTCTTAGGAGAAACTACAACACGAATATTTAAACTTAATTATGCGAAAGCATCAGAGATGGCAGGAATAGTTACGAATATGATGACGACCCTATCCACTCAGCAGGCAAAACAAATGGGTGGGGCAGCACCTATGCTGGGAACAGTTATCCAGGATGCAAGAACTAATGCCCTTATCGTGACCGATATCCCTTATAATGTAAATCAGGTGGCGGGAATAATTGAAAAGTTAGACACCATTACACCTCAGGTGATGATTGAAGCCAAAATTGTCGAGGTAACATTAGATACGAGAAATATGTTTGGATTTATGTGGTCAATGGAAGATAAACGACACAATTTTGCTATTGGAAGTTATCAGACAGAAGGTTGGGCAATGGGTGATAGAGGTGAATTTTTATATTCTAAACTTACCTCTGGACATAATATAGAAGCTATCCTTAATGGTTTGGTGGTTGAAGGAAAGGCAAATGTTCTCTCTACTCCTAAAATATTAGCATTAGATAATGAAAAGGCAGAAATACTTGTGGGAGAAGATGTCCCTTATCAACAGACGCAAGAAAGTGAACAAGGAAAAATTTTAACCAGTGTTAGTTTTCGCCAGGTAGGTATAAAGTTAGCCGTTACGCCGCACATTAACCCTGATAATTATATCCTTTTAGATGTAAAACCAGAGGTTAGCTCTTTGAAAGAATGGGCTTATCAAATGCCACTAATATCTACAAAACAGGCTACTTCCAAATTGGTTGTGAAAGACGGGGATACAGTTGTTATTGGTGGAATTATTGATGACCAGGGCACAGAAAAACTTAATAAAGTTCCATTCTTTGGTGACCTGCCATTTGTTGGTTCTTTATTCCGCAAAAAACTGACCGAAAATCGAAAGATAGAACTCCTGATATTTATTACTCCAACGATAATAAAACCCGCCATCTGATTTTTTGTAACCGTTCACCACAGAGACGCAGAGAAAAAATTAAAAACTATTTACCATAAGCTTCATTCCATCTCTGATTTTCATCAGAGCAAGCTTTTTGAGGACCGACATCTCATGATTGGTAAGCGTTCAGGTGGTGTAAGAAAAGGAGATATGGAGATAAAGGAGATAAGGGGATATTATTAAAAAAATTGAAATTAGTAGAAACTAATAGAAATTTATGGAAATTTGTTGTTTCCCACAATCAATTTCTACCTATTTCTATAAATTTCAATCTATTTCTATTATCTTATCTCCATATCGCCCTTATCCCCTTTCTTACACTTTTGATATATAGCTTGAACGGTTACCATGATTGATTAACAATTTGGTTTTGATGTCCTATGTATTGCACTGGACTTTCGTAAATTTTATGCTACTTCTAAAGTTCTCTTTATCCTTATCAATCTGTTTATTTTGCTCAAAGATGGCAAAATTAGGCTCAAAAGCCTGATGATTTTTTTTGCAACTTATCCTTTGAAGTTGAATTGATAAAAAATGCTTCACCTATTTTCTTCCCTTTGTGACCTTTGCGTTATTACTTTGTGCCCTTTGTGGTTTATCCTTTTTTAACCGCAAAGAACG
>JBFLXS010000229.1 GCA_040755795.1 bacterium
GGGTTATTTCTGGAGGCAGCTGAGTACTTGCAAAAAACTCAGCCCTGATTGAACTGGTATCATATCCCTGGCTATCTAACTCATCAAGCAAATCAAGAATCGTATAGCCTGAGTGTTGAATGATTCTTGCAGGTGTTTCTAATGCCTGCCAGATGTTCTTCATTGGTATTCGATATAATGCTTGAGCTATGCCCAGGGCAGATGTTGTTCCGCGATGTGTTGATGCTGACACATCAAAGTTTAGCCCCTTGGCAATCACGGGTAATTCTACTATTGGTGTACCGCGCACTGCCGCACTAAACCGCATACAAAATCCATCTACAAACGCCTGCTCCGGACTCATGGTGTAGGTTATTGAGGCAATGGGTAACTTGTAGTTATAATACCCCTCTCCATACTGCCGATTGGTGTAATGAGTTAATAAGGCATTACCATAAGCCTGTATGATTTTATCCTCATTAAACTCATCCTCCCTATTTCCATTGACCAATAGCCGATAGATACCGGCCGTGTTACTGCCAAAACAAGTAATTCCATCATTGGTTAAATCTGCATTTTGCGCCCAGGCAAGATTTATGGTCGGATTAAAACCCTGTTGATTGGATAAAGCCTGGCTATAATCATAGGCCTTTTGCACTGATTCTAATCCATACAATCCCCCAACCTGATTAATATAAATATCCAGCTCATGGGAAGAAACACCTTGATATTCTGGTGGGATAATTATGTGTAGTGGGTAAGTATACATCGGATTACCCGGGATGATTGGTCTAAAATTAAGATTGGGTAAGGCATCTTTCTTTGGGGTAAAGATAACCTCGTTATTCGTAAAGGTAACCATGTCTTCTGGATAGGTAATTGTGCCGTTCTTATCTACATCCGGGCGATAAACCACAGAGCCATCTTCTTTAGTAAAGGGTAAAAGGGCAAAGGGTTGAGAGGCGTAGGTATAGGTAATCGCCTGCATCTCCTTCTTATTAACGCAGGAGGCTTTGGGATACATCGAGGCCGGTGGATAAATTCTACTTTCCAGATAAACGCGATGCCGAAGGTTTGGGTTATCGAGGTTAGAGGTGCCACAATTATAGCGGATGATGTTATCCGAATCCACGCGTAGATTAGAATTAATCCATCGCTCCCAGTAATTATTCTGATTATCCCAGAAATAGAGCGATGAGGCGGCTTGAATGCCACCAGGAACTGATGTCGCAGTCGAGGCAACCATCATCTGCACCGGTATTTCAACGAGATTTTCCACAATCTCAAACGGTATCCAGTCTTCCTCAGCCCATGTCGTAGCCGTACCAGTTAATGTCTCTGGATTTTTTACAGTAAGCCTGAATGTATGTTTGCCAATAGATAACGGGTTAAGTGGGTAAAAATTAAATGCTGCATTAAGTAGATTTTTAGTCTTTGGCTCTTCTTGCGTGTCGGTAATCATATTAATTGGTAGAACTGCTCTATTTTTTATATCTCCATCTTTATCATAACCGTAATTGCCCGGTTTCTTATCTAATTCAATGGTAACCGTGCAACTGCCGGGGAGATAATCATAGATTTTACCCGCAATATAAAAATTATCTGCCGAGCCTTTATAAAATAGGGTAGAAGTGGCAAGTATAACCTTCGGCGTATCATAAGTCTTTGTACCTTTGTCTGGTATACCGTCAGCTCCTTTTAAAAATGCCTTCCATTGCTTACCTTCCTGTAAATGATTTACATCCCATAAGATATCGGTTTTAATCAATAAGTCATCTAAAACACCTTTACCTGCTTGACTCCAGCCACTCACTACATAATCACTTAAATAGGGAATAGCCAGGCAAACTATCGCTACATGCTCTACTCCCTTTTCTTTATCTACATTAGCATTTAGTTCTTTAAGGAATTGACTATTAGGACATAAATCAACTAATGCTGGCATATTAGCATTACTAATGAAATTACCTATTCCTACTACTTCAAGTATTTTCCCTGCTGGTTTTAATAAAAGTGCCTCATAAAGTTTACCAAGAATAGGCAGATTAGCTGGAAGACCAATAATTCGTGGTGGAACAGCTAAGTTACTACCAAGATGTGGTGTACCAATAGTAATTAGCCGTTTGACATTATCTGCTCCTCCATGCTGAATATAGTATCTTGCTACCAATCCTCCCTGGGAATGAGCTATGATGTTAATCTTAGCATTCGGGTCATCCTTCCAGTTATCACCGTAATATGCTGGTAAAATTTCTTCTTCTACTTTTTTAGTAAGAGTTCCATAATTCGACCCAATATGATAAAAACTCCCCTTCTTATCCTCCCCACCATAATCAAACGCCTCTAAATAGAGCCTGGCCGGGGATTCGTACTTGCCATCAGAAGATTGAAACCAAGTGACACCTCCATCTTCAGGCATATCAGGTTTCTTTGGAGCAATCTCTACATTCTCAGAGGTTACTTTTCTATATCCAAAATACTTTTTTAACTCAGGAATAGCAATATCCCATGTTTTACAATTAGCGTTGATACCGTGAATAAATAGTACCGGCATAGGTGCGTAAGTAGTGCAACTACCCCATGTAAGTTCTTCTGCACCAACCTTACTACTCAACAAACATAATGTTACAAACATACAAATAATAAGTTTTTTCATGACTTTTTACCTCCTCGTTACCAAATATTGTTAGGTCTTTTATATACAAAATGTTCCTTTTCATCCTTCTTTCTTACATCAGCAAGTAAGCTCTTTTCAATTCCACTTTCAATATCATATGTTCCCAGATATCCAAGTATAGTTTTTCCATCAGGGGACCATTCACCACAGTATTTTAATCTTTTAACAACATTACCTTCTAAATCAAAAATAGCAGAACCTCCAGGAACACTTCCAAGTAACATATTGCCATCTGATGACCAATCTGTAAGGTGTCCCCTAATCACCCTCCTCCTCTCGTTCCCATCCGGTTTCATGACCCAAATCCAGCCTTTGCAAACAAAAGCAATCAAATCACCTTTGGGTGACCAGATGGGGTTAGTGTCATCAAATTTATATACTACTGTACCATCTCTTTGTTTCTCTGGAATCTTCGTTGTAGAAATCATTTTTTTATTACTTCCATCTGCATTCATTACCCAGATAGTATTAGAAAACTCATATCCTTCTAACCAGCCATCTTTGTTCCTTTTTTCTTTTTGTTCAACTACTTCGTACACTATCCTTTTTCCATCAGGTGACGAGGAGGCGTGCATACCTGCATCTAAAATCCTCTTTAACCCTGTTCCATCTGTTTTAATAGTCCATATCCCATGAGATGTCCCACCGCTTGGAATTGACCCCCCAGATAAAAGAAGCAAGTTCTTTACCTGACAATAATCTAAATACATCGGCAGCCAGTAGGTATCATCGTCTGTATCACCAATCTTTACTATTTCCTTCTTATCTGTGCTATCATAGTTCATTGAGCAAAGATATACTTCTGTATGGTCTGCAAAATAGCTCCCACCCATAAAGAGTATGGCGTGAAGTGCCGTCTTCCCCGAAATTGCTCTACCAAAAGTTACCTTCTTGATAAAGTAAATCTTGTTATTCTCACCCCAGCAGGGTGCACAATAACCCACCATATCCGACCGCACAGTAAATGGCCAGAAGGCATAGGCAGACGCAGACATAAATACCAACCATACCCCTAATCCTACTAACATTATCTTTTTACTCATTTTATCTTCTTCCTTTTTTTAACGCAGAGAACACAAAGATCACGCAGAGTTCGCAGAGATTAAAATTTATATTTCATCTCTCAAATTTTTCTTTGCGTTCTCTGCGCATTCTTTGCGTCCTCTGCGTTAATCTTTTTAATTCTCATATCCATGTTAATCCGGGCAATTCGTGTACTAAGTTCTACATTAGCATTCAGTTCTTTAATGAATTGACTATTAGGACATAAATCAACTAAGGCTGGCATATTAGCATTACTAATGAAATTGCCTATTCCTACTACTTCAAGTATTTTCCCTGCTGGTTTTAATAAAAGTGCCTCATAAGGTTTACCAAGAATAGGCAGATTAGCTGGAAGACCAATAATTCGTGGTGGAACAGCTAAGTTACTACCAAGATGTGGTGTACCAATAGTAATCAATCGCTTAACCTTAGGATCCTTGCCTTCTCCCACCCTCTTTTGAATATAATCTCTTGCTACCAGTCCACCTTGTGAATAGGCAATAATATTAATCTTAGCATTCGGGTCATCCTTCCAGTTATCACCGTAATAAGACTGTAATATCTCCTTTAATTTGGTAGTAAGAGTACTATAATTCGAGCCAATATGATAAAAACTCCCCTTCTTATCCTCCCCACCATAATCAAACACCTCTAAGTAGAGCTTGGCAGGGGATTCATATTGGGTTTTCTCATCTTTGAAATAAGTGACTCCTTTACGAGTTGGGTGAAAAGGTGAAATTGGATCTTCTTTATTAGGTTTCCATTCTCTATATCTAAAATACCTCTCTAACTCAGGAATAGCAGTATCCCATGTTTTACAGTTGTCGTTGATACCGTGAATAAATAGTACCGGCATTGGGGCATAGGTAGTACAACTACCCCAAGTTAGTTCTTCTCCATTTACTTTGCTACTCAACAAACACAGACCTATTAAAATACAAATAGTAAATTTTCTCATGACTTTTTACCTCCTTTACCACATATTATTTGGTTTTTTATACACAAAATGCTCTGAATGTTTAATATCAGCTAAAGGTTTTATTTCAACCTTTCTGTCAATATCAAATACAGTAAAATCAAGAGTAAATATTGACCTCCCATCTAATGAAACATATCCTCCCCATTTAGGTTTTCTTATAATATTTCCATTTAAGTCAGAAATACTCCATCCTGTTTCAGAACCTCCAGATGAAATGATTCCCTTCCCATCAGGTAACCATCCAAAAAAATAAGATCCTTCTTTCACCCTCCTCCTCTCGCTCCCATCTGGTTTCATCACCCAAATCCAGTCTTTACAGGTAAAGGCGATCAAGTCATCTTTAGGCGACCAGATGGGATTAGTACCATCTGAAGAAATTTTATGTTTATTAGTTCCATCTGCATTCATTACCCAGATAGTTTCAGAAAAATTATCCCAGCTATTACTATCAGGTTCCTGTAATTGATACACTATCCTTTTTCCATCAGGTGACGAGGAGGCGTGCATACCTGCATCTAAAATCCTCTTTAACCCTGTTCCATCTGTTTTAATAGTCCATATCCCATGAGATGTCCCACCGCTTGGAATTGCCCCCCCAGATAAAAGAAGCAAGTTCTTTACCTGACAATAATCTAAATACATCGGCAGCCAGTAGGTATCATCGTCTGTATCACCAATCTTTACTATCTCTTTCTTATCTGTGCCATCATAGTTCATTGAGCAAAGATATACTTCTGTATGGTCTGCAAAATAGCTCCCACCCATAAAGAGTATGGCGTGAAGTGCCGTCTTCCCCGAAATTGCTCTACCAAAAGTTACCTTCTTGATAAAGTAAATCTTGTTATTCTCACCCCAGCAGGGTGCACAATAACCCACCATATCCGACCGCACAGTAAATGGCCAGAAGGCATAGGCACTTGATGAAAATAAAGTAATTAAAATTGAACTGATTATTAAAATCCTCATTTTATCAACCTACTCGTATTTTTTTTATTTTAATGAATTATAAATTCCTCATCCTTTATCCCAGTATTTATCTGAATATCATGCAGTTGCATGTTAGATTCGGCTACAATTTCTTCTTCAAGAAATACCTTTTTCACAGTTTCAGTTGGAATCCAAATATCATCTATCAATTGAGACTTTTTAACCTCTATTTCCATACCTAAGGTAGCAGTTTCAGTTGCTTTAATATAAAACTCGGTCTTAATATCTATACCTTTTTGATAATCAATTTCTAATATTAATTTCTCATAATTCCAGTTAGGTTCTTTAGGTATAACTTCAAGGATATAGAAATTATCATTATGATTTTTAATCTCAATTTCATGTTTTTCTTGAAATTCAGTTGAATAGTAGTAAAAATTCAACTGAGATGGTTTAATATTACTATATTCATTTATCTGCATAGTTAATGTTCCAAAGGTTGGATTTATATAATACATCAATTCACCGTTGATAATAATTATCTCCTCTTTTGCAGGAGATATAACCTTGACCTTATCAGGCTTTTTCATCATAAATATTTCTTCAACTTCAGGAAATGTTTTAGTTCCCACATTACCCCAGGAGGTCATCGTTCCTTTCATATCCTCAATCTTCCCAAAATTCTCCGCTACCTTCTGCAGGATTTCTGCAGGGGTGGGCATAGGTGTAGTAATAATAAACGATATACTATCAGCCGCTACATTATTGGCTCTATCTCTCGTTGTTAATCTCAGGGTATATGACCCTCTCGGCAGGAAGATTGTAGATAGAGTGCCTGAAATATTAGTTATTCCGC
>JBFLXS010000230.1 GCA_040755795.1 bacterium
TCTTTGCGGTTAAAAAAGGATAAACCACTTAATCTTAAAAAAACTTGAATATCGAGTTATAGGTTTAATCAAATCAATTAAGAGTAAAATAGTATGAAGTATTTTCCCCTCTTCCTACTTCCTACTTGCTTGGTATGCTGAATAGTTACCATTGATTATATTTTCCTCTGTGTATTATTTTTTGGACAATCCTAATTACTCTTTCAATCTCTTTGTTACTCATCTTAGGAAACAAAGGAAGACTTAATGTCCTCTCATAAAACTCCTCTGCTTTTGGATAATCCCCCTTTTTATATCCCAGGTTTTGTTGATAATAAGGCTGGAGATGAACAGGGATATAATGAACCTGCACCCCTATTCCTTCCTCCCTCAAGGCATCAAATATTTCTTTTCGATTTAACCCTTTTTTTAACTGAATAACATATAAATGGTAAGAAGATTTTACATTCTCTTTTTCGCAAGGGGTAATTATCGCCTCCATATCTTTGAACGCTTCGTTGTATTTATCTGCAATCTCTCTTCTTCTGGCAACAAAATCATCTACTCTTTCTAACTGTTTAATACCTAAAGCACACTGGAAATCAGTAATTCGGTAATTAAAACCCAATTCTTGCATTTCATAATACCAGAGACCTTCATTTTTATTTATCAGCCTTGTTTTTTCTTTTGTAATTCCATGATTTCTAAACATCAATAGTTTTTCGTAGAAATCTTCATTGTTGGTTAAAACCGCACCGCCTTCTCCTGTGGTAATATGTTTTACCGGATGGAAACTAAAGACCGTCATATCCGAATGCTTACAACTTCCAATCTTCACCCATTCTAACTTCTGGCTTCTGTATTCTGCCCCTAAAGAATGACAGGCATCTTCGATTATGATTAAATTATGTTCCTTATCGATCTTGCCAATCGTTTCTAAATCACAAGGATGTCCTGCAAAATGCACAGGAATTATAGCCTTAGTTTTTGAGGCAATCCTTTTCTTTATCTCGCCGGAGGCAATATTCGCTGTATCCTCTTCTATATCGGCAAAGACAGGTCGTCCGCCGCAGTATAACACACAATTACTACTGGCAACAAAGGTTATAGGTGAAGTAATTACTTCATCATCCTTTTCTATCCCAGCCGATAAACAAGCAATGTGAAGAGCCGCTGTTCCACTGGATACAACCACAGCAAATTTTGCCCCACAATACTCTGTTATTCTTCTTTCGAACTCCTCTACCTTTGATCCTTGAGTAACCCAATCAGACTTTAGCACCTCTACTACTGCTTTAATCTCATCATCTTCAATCCACTGTCTGCCATAAGGAATAATTTTTTTCATTCCTCAATCATCCTTTTTAGTTCTTCCTTTGTTAACCATTTATCATTGGTATTGCTGGCATATCTGAATCCATCAGGAAGTGGCTTACCTCCCCCTATCTTTTCGTGAGTTACATAAGAAAATTCAGGTTGGATAACAAAGAAATCATCAAATTCTAATGTATGTCTGGCATCGTCCTCTGGAATGAGTACCTCATGAAGTTTTTCTCCTGGTCGGATACCTATAAATTCATATTTACATTCAGGGCCAATTACCTCAGCTATATCCATAATATTCATACTGGGAATCTTGGGAACAAATATCTCTCCTCCCTGCATTAAACTTATACATTTAATTACAAACCTGACTCCCTGCTCTAATGTAATCCAGAATCGGGTCATCCTCTGATCGGTAATAGGTATTGTTCCTGTTTTCCTTTTTTCTTTGAATAAAGGTATAACACTACCCCTGCTATTGATTACATTGCCATACCTGACCAAACTAAATTTTGTATTTGCATCTCCTGAATAGGCATTTCCAGCCACAAAGAGTTTATCCGCACAGAGTTTAGTGGCTCCATAGAGATTAACGGGATTAGCCGCCTTATCTGTACTTAAAGCAATGACCTTATCTACTTTTTGATCTATCGCGGCATTGATAACATTTTCAGCACCGATAATATTGGTTTTTACTGCCTCAAATGGGTTATATTCAGCCGCTGGAACCTGTTTTAAAGCCGCCGCATGAACGATAATATCTACTCCATGAAATGCCCGATGCAATCTCTCCTTATCCCGCACATCGCCTATAAAATATCTTATATTATCATACTCTTTCTCACTGGAAATCTCTTGAGCCATCTCAAATTGTTTCATTTCGTCTCGGCTAAAGACAATCAACTTTTTAGGGTTATACTCTTTAAGGAGAATTTCTACGAATTTCCTGCCAAATGAACCCGTCCCACCCGTTATTAAAACAACCTTATTTGAAAAATCCAACTTCATTCCCTCCGTCCTTATAATCTAAATAAATTTTATCATATACAATGTTGGTTGTCAAGAATAAAATGATTGAATGTAATGCGTCACTGAAATGGGGGATTCTGCTGAAAGTAGGAAGTAGAAGAGTAGGAAAGTAGGAAAGGGGGAGACATTGCCCCCAGAAGAGGAATACCGTGCACATCCTTTATCCCTTTCCTACTTACCTACTACCTACTTGCCTACTATTTTCATCGCTCTGTCCTCCGCAGGTTAATGTTCATCCCCCAAATGATTGACGCCTTACGACTGCATCAAACTTTCGCTTGACAGGGCATAAAAATTCTGGTAAAATATCCCCAGAATAGTTGAGGTTGAACTATTATGATAGTGATAATTGATTACAGTATGGGGAATTCAGGTTCTATCCTGAATATGCTCAAAAAAATAGGGGCTAACGCTATTAGTTCCTCAAAAATGCCAGATATTGAAAAGGCAGATAAACTTATTCTTCCAGGGGTTGGTGCTTTTGACAATGGGATGACAAATCTCAATAAGTCAGGATTAATACCGATTCTAAACGAAATAATTTTTAATAAAAAAATCCCGATACTCGGTATCTGTCTTGGGATGCAATTGTTGGCAAAACGAAGTGAGGAAGGAACTTTATCAGGACTTGGCTGGCTTGATGCAGAGGTAGTAAGATTCAAGTTTGACACTTCCTGCAACCTGAAAATACCACATATGGGCTGGGATACGGTGGAATTAGTCAAAGAAAACTGTATGTTCAAGGGTCTTGAGCAATCACGATTTTATTTTGTCCACTCTTATCATGTAGTCTGTCATAATAGATTAGATATTCTGGCAGAAACTTGTTACGGTTATAATTTTGTTTCAGCCGTTCAAAAGGACAATATCATCGGTGTTCAATTCCATCCTGAAAAAAGCCATAAATTTGGCATGACATTATTACGAAACTTTGTGGAGTTATGATGTTAAAAAACAGAGTTATTCCGTGCCTGCTTTTACAAAATCAAGGGCTGGTAAAAACGATTAGATTTAAAGAGCCAAAATATGTCGGTGACCCCATAAATGCGATAAGAATATTTAATGAAAAAGAGGTAGATGAATTAATATTCTTAGATATTATTGCCTCAAAGGTTGGCAGAAGCCCGAATTTTGAAATACTCCAGAATATTGTTGGTGAGTGTTTTATGCCTTTGTGCTATGGCGGTGGAATTAGTCGCCTTGAAGATATACAAAAGATATTTTCCCTTGGAGTTGAAAAAATTTCAATAAACTCTTTTGCCCTGAAAAATATAGACTTTATAAAACAGGCATCCGAAATATTTGGCAGTCAGAGCATAGTCGTAACCATAGATGTAAAAAAGAACTTTTTGGAAAAATATAAGGTCTATGACCATACCAGAAATAAGATAACAGACATTGACCCGGTTGAATTTGCTATCACAACTCAGGAGATGGGGGCAGGTGAGATTTTACTTAACTCCGTTGACCGCGATGGCACACAGGGGGGATATGATATTGATTTGATAACAAAAATTACAAATGTTTTATCTATTCCAGTAATAGCTATGGGAGGGGCAGGGAAGATTGATGATTTTGTTGATGCGGTGAAAAAAGGAAATGCATCAGCAGTTGCCGCAGGAAGTATGTTTGTTTTTCACGGCAAGCATCGGGCGGTGCTTATTACCTATCCTGAATATCAAGAATTGGAAAAAAGATTGGTATAGTATTCTGTCCAATCTCAGAGAGGAAACATAAATGGAACAAGGAAACTATCAAATATGTTCACGCTGTGTGATGGATACTACAGCCCAGGAGATTACTTTTGATGAAAATGGTGTGTGTAGTTTTTGCCATTTCTTTGATGAAAAAATAAAACCTGATTGGCATCGCGATAAATCAGGTTATCAAAAACTTCAGAAGATTGTTAAAAAGATAAAAGATTATGGCAAAAACAAAGAATACGATTGTATAATTGGGATAAGTGGTGGGGTAGATAGTTCATATCTTACCTATTTTGCCAAAAAAATACTTGGTTTAAGACCGCTTGTTTTCCATGTGGATGGAGGCTGGAATTCTGAACTGGCAGTAAAAAATATTGAAAATCTTATCAAAAAACTTGATATAGACTTGTTCACCTATGTGGTTGATTGGGAAGAAATGAGGGATTTGCAACTGGCTTTTTTTAAATCTGGCGTAGCAAATCAGGATGTCCCACAAGACCACGCATTTTTTGCCATGTTATATAAATACGCCACTCAATACAATATTAAATATGTCCTCACGGGAGGTAACCTTGCTACTGAATCTATTTTGCCCGCTTCATGGGGATATAATGCTATGGACTTAAAACATCTAAAGGCAGTTCATAAATGTTTTGGTCAGGTTAAACTTAAAACCTTTCCAACGGTTAATTTCTTTCAATATTATTTCTATTACCCATATATAAAAGGTATGGTAATTGTTAGACCGCTTAATTACATCCCTTATGTAAAATCTGAGGCAATGCAATTCTTAGAAAAGGAAGTTGGCTGGAGATATTATGGCTGTAAACATGGAGAATCAAGGTTTACCAATTTTTTTCAAACATACTTTTTACCAGTAAGATTTGGATATGATAAAAGAAAAGCCCATTTATCGAGTCTTATATTAGCGGGACAGATGACCAGAGACGAAGCATTAAAAGAATTACAGCGGCCTCTTTGTGATGAAAAAGCAATAGAAGAAGAAAAAATATTTGTTTCTAAAAAACTCGGCATAACCGTAGATAAATTTGAAACATTCCTGACCATGCCTAAAAAAACATTTAAGGATTATCCATCTAATTACAGACTTTTACAACTTTTGAGGTTAATATCTGATATAAAGAGGCAAGTGCGTTATAAATGGCTAAAATAGTTACAAGAGGTGAAAAATTTAATGAAAGTTTGTATTCTAACAGTTGTCCATCCTTCTTTTGATGTTCGCATATTTCATAAAGAGGCAAAAAGTCTGGCGAAGGCAGAATATGATATTGTCCTCATTGCTCAAAGTGATAAAGAAGAAACTGTTGACGGGATAAAAATTATCCCATTACCAAAACCAAAAAACAGACTGGAAAGGATGGGCTTGCTTATCTTCAGGTGTTTGATTAAAGCACTGAAACAAAAAGCCAATGTTTATCACTTCCATAACCCAGAATTGTTGTTTGTTGGGGTAATGTTGAAATTGATGACTAAGGCTAAAATTATTTACGATGTCCATGAAGATTATGCAAAACAAATACTTTCCAAACCATACCTCCCTGAATGGACAAAATACTCTATTGCCTGGCTGGTTAACAAAGTAGAGAAGGTTATCTCAAGGACTTTTGATGCTATTGTCACAGCAACAGATGATATATCTAATAATTTCTCTTACCATAAAAGGATTGTAACAGTGCGAAATTTTCCAGTATTATCTAATTTTTCGCTATTGAATAAAACCGATAATAGCACCATTTTTAACCTTATTTATGTTGGTGGTCTGGTAGAAATTCGTGGAATTTCGCAGGTCATTCAGTCATTAGAGTATATCCAGAGAGAGGTAAAACTTATTCTCTGTGGTAAATTTTATCCTGCTGTTTATGAAGAGCAGGTTAGAAGTCTGAAAGGCTTTGAAAAGGTAGAATATCAGGGCTGGGTTAGACCATAGGATATTCCCGCAAAAATGGCTCAAGCCGAGGTTGGCATTGTGTGCTTTTTGCCCGAGCCAAATCATATAAATGCTATGCCTAATAAACTCTTTGAATACCTGTCTTGTGGGCTTCCTGTTATTGCCTCTAATTTCCCTTTATGGAAGGAAATAGTTGAAGGGAATAATTGTGGCATTTGCGTGAATCCATTAAATCCCAGAGATATCGCTCAGGCTATTGAATACCTTATGGAACATCCAGATGAGGCAAAACAAATGGGTGAAAATGGCAGAAAGGCAGTCGAAGAAAGGTATAACTGGGAATTAGAGGAAGAAAGATTAATCGGACTTTATAAGAAGTTATGGTAACCGTTCACCGCAGAGATGATATGATAAAGTGTCAAGTTTGACCTGCGAAAGATTTTATGGTATACTATACAAAAAGTATTAACTAACTAAAATAAGGAGGACAAACTTATGACACAAACA
>JBFLXS010000231.1 GCA_040755795.1 bacterium
TCCACACCCTGTAAAGACTCCACCAAAAGCACCACAAACTGATTATTCGGAAGACATAATTAGAATAAGTAGTGAATTCTATATCCCAAATGGGGGAACAATTACGGGTAGCCTTATCTATGAATTAAGCGAAGGTGATTATTCCTTAAGTTATGAGTATTTTATGGGGACAGGAAGCGGTGGATTTAAGGTAGCAAGTGAGAATGTGGCAAAAATTTCAGCTTTGGAATTTGGGGGCTCGGATGGTAATTTTAATATTGGGATAAAAAATTATGGCTCGAATAAATTTAATGGGCAATTGAATTTTGAAACACCGTTTTATCAGACAAGGACTGCTTTAAGTTTAGAAGTAAGCGAAAATGGAACTTATACATTTATTTTGGGCACACAATCTTTACTAACAGAAACTTATACCGCTAAAGCAGTGATTTTGTATGATGGGAATATGATCGATAAAAAGGAGATAGTCTTTAGTTTAGAACCAGAATTTGAGATACAAAGGACAGAAGTCAGTGGACAGATAAGTGCCGGGAGTGAAGGGACAGTTACTGTGGCTATCTGTAATGTTGGTAATGCAGTTGGTGAGGCAAAGGTGAAGGTAAAATTGTTGGATATAGTGGATGAAGAGAGGGTGCTCTGGTTAGCGCCTGAAGAGATAGGAATAATGACTTTCAGATTGCAAGTTCCAACAGATTTTGAAAATGGCACTTATACTGGAGTAGCCAGTAGTCAGTGGTCAGTAGTTAGTGAAGAGAGGGAAGTGGCGGAAGAATTTTTAGTGCGGATAGTGGGAATAAGGTTGAATGTAGAAACAAGTATGGATAAAGGGTATTATGAAGAAGATGAGATGGCTACACTGACGATAGGAGTAACAAATTTAAGTGATGTCGCAATAGGGACACTAAATCTATCAGCAAAGGTAAGATTCAATAGTTACGAGGCAACACAAACCTTTAGCCTTGAGCCTTCAACCTCAACACAACTTATATTTCAGATTCCCATCCATCATAATGGGCAAAAACTTAACTTTGGTATTTATTCTGAAAATGAGCGAGCAATTTGGCTGGATGCAATTTATGTGAGAGAAAAAGGCTCTATGACGATAATCTCCGATAAGCAAGTGTATAATCAAGGAGAAACGGTTACATTAACGATTATCTCACAAGAGCAAGGAACTGTGAGTTTAAGTACTCCAGGCGAACCTGCTACCTGGACGATTGAATTTAACCAGCCTGGCAGTCAAACATTTACCTTTAAACTGCCATCACCTATGCTTACCGGAACTTATTATCTGTATTATTACTCTCTACTCTCTACTTTCTACTCTCTACTTCCTCTTGATGTTCGCGGGATAAGTGGGGTAATAAAAGAGGTAAGATTTGATAAAGAGGGATATTCATTTAACGAAGGATTTAAAGTGAAAGTAGGTGTAGAGATTACTGAAGGGTTTGAAGGGATGATAAAAGCATGGGTACTTGAAGAAAAAAATAATTTGACAAAGATATGTGAAAAAGATATAATATTTGGTAAAGGGAGAGATACCTATGAGATAACAGGGACAACCACTACATCGAATAAACAAACACTTGTATATGGGATATACATTGGAACACAAACATTAGTTGCCTCTGGCAGGAAGGAAATAGGCATATACAATATTTTTAAAGGGATACCTAATGTAATAGCAAAGGAAGGTTTAAGAGTAGAAATTACAGCCGAGACATTAAATAATCAAAATGCCTTGTTTGATTTTTATAGAGTAACCCAATATCCATCACCTCCAGCAGGGATAGAACCAGTAAAGGTGTGGGAGTTTGTCATTTACACACCAGGGATAGAGATAAATAAGCTGATGAAGGTAAGTTATGCTTATGAATTAGAGCAGTTACATAAGGATATAATTGAAGGGAGCCTGAAGGCATATTATGTTGAGGATGGTGAGTGGAAGGAAATAGAGAATCAGAAATTAGATATGGTAAATAAGGAATTAGTATTTTATGTGCCACATCTGTCGTTAGTCGGGATAGGGGGAGAGGTAGTTAAGCCGTTAGGAGAAGTAATAGTTTATCCTAACCCGGCAAGGGAGCAAGTAACTTTTGGTGATAATCTACCGGGTCAAATAAAGGTGCGGATATTTAATATAGTTGGTGAAGAGGTATATGAATATGAGGGAGTAAGTAGTAGTGGCAAATGGCTCTGGAAGCTCCAGAATAAAGATAATGAGAAAGTAGCCGGTGGGATTTATATTTATGTGATTAGTAGTTCTGAAGGAGATAAGAAGGTAGGTAAGATAGGGGTGGTGAGGTAAGAGAGTTGGAAAGAGAGTGGTGGTTAGGGTTTTAATGCAAAGAGCAAGATGGTTGATAGTTTATAGTTTATAGTAGATAGTTGATAGTTGAAGGACTATAAACCATAAACTATAAACGAGTTTTGCCTTTTGCTCTTTGGAGGAAATTGATAAAAATAGAGGTTTTAAATACCCGCTTAAAAACTACAGTTTCCTATTTTTGCAGAACTCTACAACCTTAACAATAATGGAGGTGATGACCAATGCTATGTGATGTCTGTCAAAAAGAAGAAGCAACGATATTTTATAAAGAAATGGTTAATAATAAATATTCAGAAATGCACCTGTGTGAAAAATGTGCCTATGAACAAGGGGTAAAAAAATTCCAACTCCCTTCGGCAATTACTAATCTCCTTTCGGCTCTAACTGAATTAAGTCCAGAGGCATTACCCAGGCAAATGGTAGAGAAAAAATGCCCGGGGTGTAATTCTACTTATTCAGATTTTCGCGAACGAGGAAAGTTAGGTTGTAGTCAGTGTTATCAAGCATTTAATGAACCATTAGCAGATATCTTACGAAAGATTCATGGCAATATTCAACATATTGGTAAATCACCACTTAAAGTCGCGGTAACACAAACACAAGATATGACTAAAATAAAAGAGATTGAGGCACTTCGTAAGGCGTTAGATGAGGCGGTTAAAAGAGAAGAATATGAAGAGGCGGCTAATTTACGAGATAAAATTAGAGATTTAGAAAAAGAAATAAAGGCTGAAGGAGAAAGGTAGTGGCAAACAAACATTGTTGAGGGTTATAATTGTAAAAGTAAGCAGGTAGGATGTAAGGAGATAGCGTGAGGAGTAATGTTTTCTTTACTTTCTACTTTCTACTCTCTACTTTCTACTTCCTTATTTTCAGGAGAGAGACTAATGGATTTAAAAAAATTTATTGATACCCCGGCACAATGGTTAAATAGTAGTGGAAATCATTCTAATATTGTTATCAGTACCAGGGTAAGATTAGCCCGAAATATTGAGGGTATCCCATTTGCCCATTGTGCGAAAGAATCTGACCTTGATAAGGTTATATTCCAGATAAAAGAGGCAATTAAAAATAATTCCTATCTGACAAATGTAACAATGGTTGAATTAAACAAGGTGAATGACCTCGTTAAACAACTATTAATGGAGCGGCATTTAATTAGCCGCGAACTGGCAGAGAGTAAAAAAGGCGTCGTCTTTATTGGCGACAAAGAGATAATGAACATTATGGTTAATGAAGAAGACCATCTGCGAATACAAACCTTTGCCTCCGGGTTAGACTCAAGGACTACCTGGGAGATGATTAATAAAATAGATGATGAATTGTCTAAGTACCTGAACTACGCTTATTCATCGAATTGGGGCTATTTAACTGCCTGTCCGACTAATGTTGGCACAGGGATGCGAACATCGGTGATGATACATTTGCCGGCACTGAATATTACGAATCAGATACGAAAAATTCTTCATGCCATCTCACAGGTAGGATTGGCTATTCGAGGACTTTATGGAGAGGGCACAGAGGCTCTGGGTAATTTTTTCCAGATATCCAATCAGGTAACACTTGGCAGAAATGAGCAGGAAATTACAGATAATACTGAAAAAATTACCAATCAAATCATAGGACATGAGGAAAAGGCACGGGAGATATTAATGAAAAATAACCGTATTCAATTAGAAGACCAGATTATGCGTGCTTATGCGACCTTAACTCATGCCCGGGTTATAGGCTCAAAAGAGGCATTAGAACTATTATCATTAGTTAGATTAGGCGTGGGAATTGGATTGATAAAAGATATTTCGTTGAAGATTATCAATGAACTTCTGGTTATTTCTCAACCAGCACATGTTCAATTATTCTCAGGTGAAATTTTGAGTTCGCCAGCTCGAGATGTTAAGCGGGCACTCATAATCCAAAAAAATTTAACAAGAGGTGAAGAAAGAAATGTTTGAACGATTTACAGAAAGAGCAAGAATGGTCTTGCAATTGGCACAGGAAGAGTCGAAACGACTTGGGCATGATTACCTTGGCACAGAACATATTCTGTTAGCCTTAATTCGTGAAGGAGGAGGTGTGGCGGCAGAGGTTTTAAAAAGCCTTGGTGTTAATCTTGAATCGCTACGAATAGAGATAGAAAAGCAGGTTCCCTCAGGTGCAGATATGCTGACGATAGGCGATGTTCCTTTTACCCCTCATTCCAAAAAGGTGTTAGAATTAGCGGTAGATGAGGCACGGGTGCTACACCATAATTATATTGGAACTGAGCATCTATTGTTAGGCTTAATTCGAGAAGGAGAAAGTGTTGGAGCAAAGGTATTGATGGCTATGGGTATAAATTTGGAGCAGGTGCGTGACGGCGTAATTAAATTATTAGGTGGAGAAATGCCATCAGCCATTGCTGGTGCACCAGGACAAAAGAAAACAACAACACCGGTCTTAGATGCCTTCTCCCGAGATTTAACCACATTAGCCAGAGATGATAAATTAGACCCGGTCGTTGGCCGCAAAGATGAAATAGAACGAGTAACTCAAATATTATCTCGAAGAACTAAGAATAATCCAGTATTGATTGGTGACCCGGGTGTAGGCAAAACAGCCATTGTCGAAGGATTGGCACAAATGATAATTAGCGGCAGAGTTCCTGAAGTATTGGCTAATAAACGAGTATTATGTTTAGATTTAGCCGCAGTAGTTGCCGGAACTAAATATCGTGGTGAATTTGAAGAAAGACTTAAAAGAATAATGAATGAAATCAAGCAAAGTCCAGATGTCATTCTGTTTATAGATGAAATTCATACCTTAGTTGGTGCTGGTGGTGCCGAAGGAGCAATAGATGCCTCCGCGATTTTAAAACCAGCCTTAGCCCGCGGGGAATTACAATGTATCGGAGCCACAACCTTAGATGAATACCGTAAATATGTGGAGCGAGATGCCGCCTTAGAGCGTCGATTCCAGACAGTTATGGTTGATGAACCTTCAGTTCAAGAAACTTTTGAGATTTTAAAAGGATTGAGAGATAAATATGAGGCACATCATCGCGTCAAATTTAGTGATGCGTCATTAGATGCCGCGGCTAAACTTGCACATCGATATATCGCCGATAGATTCCTTCCGGATAAGGCTATTGATTTAATGGATGAAGCCGGGGCAAAGGCACGACTACGCATTATGACTAAACCACCTGACCTTAAAGATATGGAAAAGGAATTAGAGCAAATAATTAAAGAAAAAAATGCCACTATCACTTCACAAGAATATGAGAAAGCCGCAACCTTGCGTGATAAAGAAAAAGAAATTAGAAAAAAAATTGAGGAGACAAAGAAAAAATGGGAAAGTGAACATCAGGAAGAGGCTACAAATGTTATCATCGAGGAAGATATTGCGGATATTGTCTCCAAATGGACGGGTGTTCCTGTCTTCAAACTGGTCGAAAAGGAATCTGAGAAATTATTACGGATGGAGGAAGAAATTCATAAACGGATTATTGGCCAGGATGAGGCTATTTCCACCCTGTCAAGAGCAATGCGCCGCGCCAGAACCGGCTTGAAAGACCCAAAAAGACCAATGGGCTCATTTATCTTTTTGGGACCTACTGGTGTTGGCAAAACAGAACTCGCCAGGGCATTAGCCGAATTCTTATTCGATGACGAGGAGGCTTTGATACAAATTGATATGTCAGAATTTATGGAAAAATTCGCCGTCTCCAGATTAGTCGGTGCTCCCCCAGGATATGTTGGCTATGAAGAAGGTGGAGAATTAACTGAAAAGGTAAGAAGAAAACCTTATTCAGTTATTCTCTTAGATGAAATTGAAAAGGCTCATCCAGATGTATTTAATATTCTACTCCAGATATTTGAAGAAGGACATCTCACCGATAACCTTGGACATACAGTTGACTTTAGAAATGCGGTGCTTATTATGACCTCTAATGCCGGAGCAAGAGATATATTTGAAGCCAAAGATATTGGATTTAGAAAGGCTACGGCTGA
>JBFLXS010000232.1 GCA_040755795.1 bacterium
ATGGTTTTCGAGACAATGGCAAGAAGGGGATATTGTGTGCTTTTAAGGGAAGGGATGGTTTTACTTTCCTCTCGTTACTACAAAAAATAAATAATTACAACAACTTACATACATTTTCAGGGGAAACCGGGCATGAGCCTGCGGCTCACAAACGAAGATGAAAATTTTTGGAGTGCGGTGGCTTGCCACCGCTTTGGAGGTAAGCCAAAAGTGGCTTTGGCAAAGTAAAGCAAGCCAAAGCGAAAGCAAGCTTTCGCACTCCAAATACTATTTTCAGGAGAAACCGTCATGCCCCTGCGGGGCACAAAGGAGGATGAAAAATAATAGCACGCTGATGACGCTGATGATGCGGATATTCGCGGATAGAAGATAGAAGGCAGAAAAAAGAGAAAAAAATCAGCGAAAATCCGTTAAATCCGTGTCATCCGTGTTCTATTCTTACGGCTATTTTCAGGAGAACCAAAATGCAGTTTTTAGATGTAAAAACAGACTATGCCTTTAAAAAGATATTTGGTAGTGAGCAATCCAAGGATATACTCATCAGCTTCTTGAATTCCATCGTTAAATTCAAGGATGAAAGCATTATTGAGGATTTAACCATCCTTGACCCATATCAAATACCGTTACTTAAAGGTATGAAAGATACCTATGTTGATGTCAAGGCATTGCTCTCAAATGGCAGCACTGTCATTATCGAGATGCAGGTATTAAATTATCCGGGGATAGAAAAAAGGATTCTTTACAATGCGGCGAAGGCATATTCTACCCAGTTGTTATGTGGTGATGAATTTTATCTATTAAACCCAATTATTGCTCTAACTATTACTGATTTTGAAATGTTTGATGAATTTCCAAAGGTTATCAGTTACTTTAAACTTATGGAGAAGGAAGAACTAATCGAGTATAGTGGAGATATTGAGTTAATCTTTATCGAATTGCCAAAATTCAAGAAGGAGGAAGAGGATTTAAAGGATATTACGGATAAGTGGATATATTTTATCAAGAATGCGGGAAAATTAGATTATATTCCCAAGACTTTGGAGATGAATAAAGAGATAAAGAAGGCATTTGAGATAGCCAATCAGGCGGGTTTGAGTGCAGAAGAATTGGAGATACAGCACAAGAGAAAGGATTTCATTTATATCCAGAAGTCATCAATAAGTTTTGCTGAGAAGAAAGGATTAGAACAAGGGATGAAACAAGGAATGGAACAAGGAATGGAACAAGGAATACAACAGGGAATACAACAGGGGATACAACAAGGTGAAAAGAAAAAAACGATAGAGATGGCAAAAATACTTCTCACTATGGGAGATGACCTGGGAAAAATATCCAAGGTTACAGGTTTAACCCTAGAAGAAATTAAAAAACTTGTAACTATTCAGCCACTGATTGACACAGATTAGCACGGATAAATACAGAGGTCAGAAGATAAAAGGCAGAGGACAGATGAGAAACGGGGAAACGGAGAAGGAGATGAGACATGAGGCACTATACCTGAATTTTCAACCTTCAGCCTTCAGCCTAATTACGGACATGGAAAACGGACACGGATTACGAATTTTCGGTGGTATCTTAATCTAGTGCTCTGTCGCTATTCAATTGATGAGTAATATTTCTACCTCTCATGTCATTCCTGCGAAGGCAGAAATCCATTCATATTCGTAAAATTTGTAACCGTTCAGGCTATATATCAAAAGTGTAAGAAAGGGGATAAGGAGATAAGAGTGATATGGAGATAAGATAATAGAAATAGATTGAAATTGATAGAAATAGGTAGAAATTGATTGTGGAAAACAACAAATTTCCATAAATTTCTATTAGTTTCTATTAATTTCAATTTTTTGTATCTATTCAGGTATATTTTTGACCTGTATATCAACAATTATTTAATAAGTGTAACCGTTCAGGGCTATACATTAGAAGTGTAAACAAGGAGAAATGGGGAAAAGGGAGAATTGGAGAAATGGCTTAAACTTTTTCTTGCTCCACCTTTCGGACATCAATTCTGGTGTCGTGTTGAGTAAGTTTTGCACGGGGCATCATCAGGTTTCGTAACCTGCAAACGGATAGTTACCAGAATCAAATTCCGTGCATTATTTGTTTAACACGACACTAACTTTTTATGGACATTAATACAGGCATTAATAATCTTATCAGTTAACTCTTCTTTTCTCCACTTCTCCATCTTCTCCCTTTCTCCTTATTTTTATCCTACCTGAACTCTTACAATTTTTTTAATAATATCTCCCTATCTCCTTAATCTCCACATCTCCTTTTGTTACACCACCTGAACGCTTACTAAAATTTGGATTCCCGCTTGCGCGGGAATGACAGGTAGAAAAACAATCTATCAAATTATCAGCGACGGAGCACTAGTATAAAGATTGAAATAGTGTCCGAAAAGGAGATATGGGGATTATGGAGATAAGGAGATAAATTCATTCTAAAATTTTGGAAAGGACAATGTAATCTCCATATCTCCCTTTATCTCCTTATCCCCTTTTGGACACCAAATCTGGATAGATTTTCGCTATTAGCGTTATTTTCAGACACCACCAAAATTTTCGCAATTTCATCTGCTAAAAATACGAGCCGAAGCTGATGTGTGCCTCTGGGTCACCTTTAAAATGTCCTGGTGCGTCTGATAGTCCCCAGGCATAATCTAAACGGATAGGACCAACTGGGCTTTTAAATCTTATCCCGAGTCCTGCTCCATATTTTAAATCCTTAAATGAGGTAATGTCAGAGGCATCTTCCCAGACATTCCCGACATCAACAAATAAACAACCAAATATTTCCTTACCAATGGGATGGCGATATTCAACATTGCCCACGAGCATAGATTTGCCACTGCCAGATGAAGGATAAATAGAGCGGTCACGGTATCCTCTAACGCTGTAAGGACCACCAATACGGAATTTTTCGTAATCAGGTATTTCCTTGTGTTCAGCCAGATTAGTAACCAGACCTAATTTAGTATGTAAGGCTAAGATAAACTCCTTCCAGCTGGGGATAAACCAACTTCCTTCAAAAGTCGGTTTATAAAAATCTATATCTCCGCCAAGAACGCCACCAGCAACTTCGTTGGATAGTTCAATTTTATAGCCTGCGGTGGGATGAAAAAGTATCTCTTCGCCCCTTTTTGTATTTCTCTTAAAACTAATCTCCAGGCTACTTGAGAGCACATATTTCCCCTCTCCCCATTTTTCTACCCAGTCTTTGATACTCTCCGGCGCATCGGATTTGACACTTGACATAGATGTCTTATCATATTTATATTTAAAATCAATACGATTATGGGTTCCAAGCGGTTTACCTATTCTAATTGCCCCGCCCCGTTTTTTATTGGTATATTCATCTTCTTTTTCTGTTGTGTGCCAGATGTCAAACCCAACAGAAGTTGGCTTATCACGAAACCACGGGTCAGTAAATCCAATTTCATAATTTAACAATCTTTTCCCAAATTCTGATTTAATAGAAGTAGAATAACCTTTGCCCCAGAGGTTATTTTTAGTGAATTCTATTGTTCCAAATAAGCCTGGTTTATTACCATAAGAGGTAGAAAACATAAGGTTACCTGTTTTGCCTTCTTTAACTTCGATATCTAATATTTTTTTATCTTCTTGAGAACCTGGCAGGATGTCAAATTTTACGAATTCAAAATAGCCTAAGTTAATTAATGCCTGTCGGCTTTGTTTGAGTTTTTTCCCATCGAACATTTCCCCTTCTTTGAGTAAAAGCTCTCGTAAAATGACTTTATTTTTAGTGTGGGTGTTGCCTGAAATGGTAATTTTTTCGATATAACTTAAACCACCTTCTTTGATTTTATAAGTGATATTTACCAGAGCGGTTTTATTATTAAACTCTGGCTCAGGAATGACTAAAGTCGTAACATAGCCTTTAGAAAAATATGCCTCTTTAATATTATTCCCATCGACGACGATTGAGCGAAGATTATAAATATCGCCTATTTTTGTCTTCACTAACTCCTTAAGCTCATTATCCGTGAATATTGTATTGCCACTAAAACTTATTTTTTCGATTTTGAAAAGGTCGCCTTCTGAAATATTGATGTTAATCACAATTCCACCTTTTTCTTTAGCATAAGATACCTCTGGTTTTTGAATACTAATCATTGGGTAGCCATTAGTTTTATAAAATATGAGTAGTTTTTCTATATCCTCATTTAATTCTTTTTCCTTATAAAAATCACCGGTGGAAGTGGTCATTTTCCATTTAAGTTTAAAGGTAGAAAATGCCTCGTTGCCCAAAAGATTAATCTCTTTAATCTTGACTTCCTTACCTTCCTCAATCAAAAAACTAACTATTCGTTCCTCATCATCTATCCTGTAATCTATTTTGACTAAATAATAACCCTTATCTCTGGCGAAATCAGTAAGTTTTGTAATGGATTCTTTTATGTCTTTCAGGCTAAGTGGTGCACCTGTTTTTACGGTAATCTCTTTTTTTAAGTCTTCTTCTTTTAACTCTTTAATCCCTTCAAACTTAATCTTTGAAACAAGGGATTTTTCTTTAACGATGAAGACTATTGATAGTCCTTCGGTTTCTTTTTTTAGTTCTACCTTAATATCAGAGAAATAGCCTGAATTATAAATATTTTTCAGGTCATTATCAACCTTTGTCGGATTATATTTGTCGCCGATTTGTGTTTTAATGAGACCAAGAATGGTTGAAGTTGCCAGTGTTTTGTTCCCTTCTATCTGGATGTTTGTAATATTATTTTCCTGGGCAAATAAAACTTGCGTCATAAAAATAATGGGTAATAAAAAGGTTACTTTTCGCATTTATTCATCACCTCGTATAATTTTAGCGATATTATAAACTGCTTTTATGTTAGCAAATTTTTCATTAATTTTGTGTTGCATCTCTCGTAGGGTTTCTTTTTCGGTAATTAGTTTAATAATTAGTCCTGGAATTTCTGCCTGGTTCTCAGGTTGGATAACCACACCTGCTTTTAGTAATATATTCACATTCCATGTTTCTTGTCCTGGGACAGCCTCGGTCAGGATAATCGGTATTCCTTTGGTCAATGTCTCTGAAATAGAAGTTCCACCTGGTTTCGTTACGACCAGGTCTGAGGCAGACATCAATTCCTCCATATTTTCCACAAAACCAAAGATTTTGGTTTTTATTTTAAGTTGATTAGCAATTTGGGTTAATTTTGCCTTTAACTCCTCATTTTTACCAGCAACGACTAATAATTGCAATGGGAAATCTATCCCCATAAAACCCTGTAATAGTTTTGCTACTTTTCCCATACCATATCCACCGCAGAGGATAAGCACTACCTTCAGGTCTTTTTGTAAGTTGAATTTTTGGTACAGGGCATTTTTATCCTGGGGTTTAAAAAACTTTGGGTCAGTTGGGAGTCCGCCACTAATTCTGATTTTTTCATCGGGAATCCCTTTATTTTTTAAATAAATTGCTACTTCTGAAGATGGTAATATAAATAAATCTACATACTTGTTTATTCCCATTGGATAGACATGGTAGTCGGTCACAACTGAGATGAGAGGTAAATTAATCAATCGTTGCTTTTTGAGTTCTCCCACACCATTGGCAATAAATGGATGTGTCGAAACAAGAATGTCCGGGTTAAATTGGTCAATTACAAGTTTACTACTTCGAGCATAGATTCGTTTTAGATACCATCTAATCGGGCTATAAGCAGAGGATAAAATTCGACTATTATAAATCCAACCCCAGAAAGGCGGGGTATAATTAGCCAGAAATAAATAAGCATGATTGAGAAATTGTTGTAGTTTTGGCTCGGTAGTACTCATTGGGTCAATTGTTTGGACATCGACATCATTATATAATTCTTTAATTCCTTTAGCAATAGCCTCTGCGGCGCGGATATGTCCCATACCGGCTAAGACGGTTAAGATAACTATTTTCTTCAAGTTTTTTCTTCTCCCACCTCGCTTACAGAATTCTCTCCATGGATAATCTTCCATCTGGAAAGACGATTTACCTGGAGGCAATTTGTGAATTCTTGACACTCGACACAACAAGTCTGAGCTAAATTCTTTTGTGCCAGAATCCACTTGCGAACACAATCATTACATTTATGACATTTATAACAACAGTTTAACATTATTTGGATTATACCATAAAAAAATAGAGATTGCAAGTAAAAAAATATCTTATGTTACGTAAAAATCATTTGTGCACATTCGGGAAACTATTTGTGGACATACTCGCATAATTTCATAGGTGAAATTCCCATATCTTTTTATCACCTTTATACACCATGAACTTCTGAGAGGGAAT
>JBFLXS010000233.1 GCA_040755795.1 bacterium
ACCGATTACCTAAGTAACATGCAACTTCAATCTTAACAGAGCACTATAATCTTTGCGTTCTTTGCGGTTAATTTCTTTGCGTTCTTTGCGGTTAAAAAAGGATAAACCACTTAATCTTAAAAAAAACGTAACTATTCACCACGAAGGGTACGGAGAGCACGAAGTGAAATTTGATGAATTATCGAATAGAGTCATTGGATGCGCTATAGCGGTGCATCGAACTCTTGGGCCAGGTTTGCTTGACACCGTGAAGAGTGATAATTCACAATTCACAATTGACAATTCACCATTCACCATTATTAAGGAAATTTAGGGAAGAAATTGTGAATGGTGAATGGTGAATGGTGAATAGTTACAAAAAAACTTGAATATCGAGTAATAGAAACTAATAGAAATTTATGGAAATTTGTTGTTTTCCACAATCAATTTCTACCTATTTCTATTATCTTATCTCCATATCACTCTTATCTCCTTATCCCCTTTCGGACACTTTTGATATATAGCCTGAACGGTTACGAAAATTCTACCTCATCCTTCATTTAATGTCCCATAGGGACAATATATCGGTAAATGGCTTTCCATAAATTTTCTACCAATATATCGTTCCTACGGAACTGATTGATTTGTCTATCTATTCCTACCGATATTATGTTCCTAACGGAACGATTATTCTCATGCCTTATTTATGGGTATTATCCTATGTAAACTTCCAGTTAATAACCGCTATATCATATTGACAATCTTTTTTTTGACTCCGATATTTTGATATATCAGGAGAGAACTGTTCTTTCTAATGTCCCCTACCATCTTGTCCCCAAATTGTATCTTAAAAATAAAAATCATGAAAATTTAGTCTTGAGAACTGGTTTCAGAAAATAATCCTTGACATTTATTGGGCAGAATTATATAATTTAAACAATGGCTATAATTTTCTTACCCAGGCCTAAAACCGCAGGGAAGATGTCTATTGAGGAGGCAATTGCGCGGAGGCAGTCCATACGCAACTTCAGACAGGACCCACTCACCCTTGAACAGTTATCCCAACTTCTCTGGTCAGCACAAGGAATAACTGAACAATTTCGTCGTGCTGTCCCTTCGGCTGGGGCAACTTATCCTTTAGAGGTTTTTGCCGTAATTGGCATAGTTGAAGGAATGAATTCTGGCGTGCATCATTATCATCCAATGAAACATAGCCTTGAGCTAATTAAAGAAGGGGATTTTAGAAGGGAATTAGCCTCAGCCGCACTTAATCAGGAATTCATTGCCAGTGCACCACTGGATATTGTTATTTGTGCCGAATATAGCCGAACAACCTTCAGATATGGCAGTCGTGGCGAAAAATATGTCTATATGGAGGTAGGTCATGCAGGACAAAATCTTTCTTTAATCGCAGAAACATTAGGATTAGGCACAGTCGTTATTGGCGCATTCATTGATGAGGAAGTAACCCGATGTTTAAGTCTGCCTAAAAAATTTGCCCCATTATATATTATGCCATTTGGCTATCCAGGATAAAAATGTATCCACTGATTATTATTGCCGGACCGACTGCGGTCGGTAAAACAAAATTAGCCCATCTGCTTGCTCAAAAATCAGGTGGAGAGATTATCTCTGCCGATTCAAGACAGGTATATCGCTATATGGACATTGGCACGGCAAAACCTGATAAACTTCTCTGTCAGGAACTTCCATACCATTTGATAGATATTGTTTATCCAGATGAAAATTGGACTGTGGCTGATTTTAAAGAAAAAGCAGAGGAAACAATTGCCCAGGTTCATTCACAGAAACGGTTTCCTTTCTTAGTTGGCGGCACAGGATTATACATCAAGGCAATCACTACAGGCCTTTTTCCATCTCCTGCCCCTTCTCCGACTATCCGCCATAATCTTCAACGCCAGCTGACCCAATTTGGCACCGCATACCTTTATGAAAAACTTTGGCAGGTGGATAAAGAAAAGGCAGAAAATTTAAATCCAAATGATACCCGCAGAATAATTCGAGCATTAGAAGTATTCTATCAAACAGGAATACCCATCTCTCAACTTCAACAGCATAAAACTCAGAAAAAAGATTATAATCTCATTATGATTTGTTTAAATAAAGAGCGTGATAAGTTATATTGTCAGATTAATGAACGGGTAGATAGGATGATAAAACAAGGATTTGTGGAGGAAGTCCAATCTTTACTTAAAATGGGTTATAATGAGAATTTAATCGCTATGGAAGCCGTTGGGTATAAACAGATAATTAGTTATTTGAAAGGGGATTATGATTTAAATGAAACAATTGAAATGATAAAACAACAAACACGAAATTTTGCCAAACGCCAGATTACATGGTTTCGTGCAGAAAAAAGATTTACCTGGTTTTCACCGAAAGATAAAGATAAAATCTATGAGTTTATTTTGAATTCACTAAAAATCAATTGACATCTTAAGATGTTTGTGTTATATTAATTTTATGTATCGAGTAAGAGTTGAGGCACAATTTTGTGCCGCACATAAAATAATAGGTCATCAAGATAAATGCTCCAAACTCCATGGACATAATTGGAATGTAGAAGTAATTGTGAGCAATGATAAACTAAATAAATCAGGGATGATTATCGATTTTGATGAATTAAAAGAGTGGACGAAAAAGGTCATTGAACCTTTAGACCATCAAAATCTGAACGAACTAAAGCCTTTTTCAAATTCAAGCCCAACTGCAGAGGCAATTGCCCAATATCTTTATCTTGAACTACAAAAATTATTGAGTCAGGTTAAACTTGAAGAGGTAAAGGTCTGGGAAACGCCCACCTGCTGGGCATCTTACTCAAGACAGGATTTTTATGGAGGTGAATGATGAGAGAATGTAATGTTGCACAGAATAAAAAAGGGTGCACTTGCACCTATGAGCCCTGTCCTCGCAAGGGTATTTGTTGCGAATGTATTCAATACCACTGGCGTATGAAACAACTACCAGGCTGTTTATTTCCACCAAATGTTGAAAGGACTTATGATAGGTCAATAGAAAAATTTATCCAGACATATCAAAGGTAGAAGTAAATAAATGAAAATAAAAGGTAACTGTTCACCGCAGAGACACAGAGACGCAGAGAAAAAAATTAAAATCTATGGATGAGACGCTTAACATCCCCTGGCAAGCTCTTAAGTACAACAACATTAAACTTGCCCTGATGAAAATTAGGAATGGATTAACAAATCTGGCTTGTCTGCTGAACATTCGGCAAGCAGGTCATAAGTATTTCAATGTCTGCATCAATAATCTTTTATGTGATCTAATTTATTTTTATGTTTTCTCTGTTCCTCTGCGTCTCTGTGGTAAATTACCACCTGAATTTTTCTACCGGAGGAAAGAACTATGCCCGAAAAGTTGCTGCTCGGTCAAATATTGGTAGAGGAAGGAATACTAACGAAAGAACAACTCCATCAGGCATTGTTAGAGCAAAAGAAGTCTAACAAAAAATTAGGAAGAATATTGGTTGATTTAGGGTTTCTATCAGAAGAAATAATAATAGACTATTTAACTCATCAAATCACGGATATTTTGGAAGAATGTGAGGATATTACTTCTCATTTAGTCCGAAAATCACACGAGTTAATTAGAGAAAAACCCATAATTTATAAAAAAACTCCATTTATTGAGGATGATTCTAAAAAAGAAATTTATAAACGATTATTTGCAGGAAGGGAAAAGCTAAATGAAGCAAAAACACTATTTAGAAAAGGGATGTATGAAGAAGTAGTGATAAATGTCTATCATGCAATGTATCATCTTAGTCAGATAATACATCGATTGCAAGAACCTCATCATCATTTTGACTTAGCCCTAAAAACAGGAATAAAATCTGTCTTTACAGGCCGAACAGGAACCTCGCAAGTTGAACGACGCAGTATTTTTACGGAGAAGGTTAGAAAAGAAATTAATCTAGAGGCAAGACATCAGGCAAAAACGATTATCAAGGATGGTGAATCTTATTTAAAAAGAGTAGAAGAATCCCTCCGCCAGCGCAAAGGAATTAAAATCTGAGGAAAAAGCGTTATGATTAACTTAACCTGGGTCAAAGAAAGATTAGTTATTTTCCTGTTGATTATTTTGATATTCCTTCCACCAACATTCCTTTTAGGGGGATATACATTTTATTCCTTGACCTTAATTGAATCTTTAGTCATTCTTACAGGCTTAATTGGATTTTCAGGAAAAATAAAGATAATTAAGTCCTGTGTCCATCTACCTATCTTATTTTTTATGTTATCTGCAGTTCTATCTACAATCAATTCTCATTATTTAAGAGGGAGTTGGGAAGAAATAACTAAATTAGCCTGCTGTTTAATTTTCTTTTTAATGGTCGGAAATTACCTTTCGACACACTTAAAATTATTTGTCCCTACTTTGGTATTGACTACATTAGTTGTCCTGTCTTTAAGCTTGAATCAATTCTTGATTCATATCCCCAAATCCTTAATTGATAGACTCTACTATCCATTAGGCAATCCCAATCTTTTAGCCGGCTTTCTGGTAATAACTATCCCTTTGATGGTAAGATTATTTTTTATCGTGAGATTTAGATTTTTGTTCGGGCTACTCCTATTATTTTCTTTCCTCACCTTATATTTTACCTCTTCAAGAGGGAGTGTTTTGGGGGTGATTGGAGCATTGTTTTTCCTATTTTTTATAACAAGGCAAAATAGACGACGATATGGATTTATTTTGCTATCAGGTTTATTTATTGTGATAGTTGGAGTTATTATTTATAACCTTTTTTCCCCATCACATTGGCTGGGCACACATTCAATTTTCCAGAGATTCTACATCTGGAAATATTCCTGCCTGATGTTTTTAGACCATTTTATTTTGGGTGTTGGTCCAGGTGCATACGCAAATGTCTTTTTTGATTATAGACAGGATGTCCCCTGGCATTACCATTCTCATAACATCTTTATTCAATATGCTTGTGAAATGGGAATAATTGGTTTGTTAAGTTTTATCTGGCTATTAGTGAGTTTATTTAAGGAAGGGTTTAAGACCATAGTTGAGGAAAATACCTATGAGAAAGCAGTTAGAGAAGGCTTGCTGGCAAGTCTAATTGGGCTTCTCATTCATAATCAGGGCGATTATCTATTCTGGATACCAGTATTCCAGCTATATTTCTGGCTGATACTGGGCATATTGACCTTTAGACAAGGAAAAGAATATATCTTTCCTAATACTTATTGGTTAACAGGCATCATTATAATCTTCTGTTTTTTTTGTATTTTTAGACCATTTTCAGGTTATGTATTTTTTAATCAAGGGGTGATTCTGGCGGATAAGGGGAGATGGGAAGCGGCAAAACTAAAGTTTGAAAAAGCGGTAGCATTTGATTTTTATCATCCAGTTTATCATGCTCATCTTGCCACAAGTTACACCAAAATTCAACCAGCATCTTTAAATCTGGCAATTAAAGAATATGAAATAGCCAGTTCACTTGATAATTCAAAGGCGTATTTTAAAAAGGAAAAGACACTTTGCTGGAAATTGTATAGACGAAGAGCTATTGGAAGTAAATAGGGCGATTGTGTCTGTGATCTTGATGCAAAGATAAGTAAGCGTTCAGCCACAGAGGCACAGAGTTCACAGAGAATTAAGGAAATTAACCACAAATGGATACGACATCCCATAAATGTAGTGCGAACCTTTAAGTTCGCCTTTTGGCTTGCCAGAAGCGAAGCTAACGCCTCGCACTACAAATCTTTGTAAGGGTTCAGGTAGGATAAAAATAAGGAGAAAGGGAGAAGATGGAGAAGTGGAGAAAAGAAGAGTTAACTGATACTCGATGTTCAAGTTTTTTAAAGGTATAAAGATTTAACCGCAAAGAGCGCAAAGAAAGGTTTCGCAAAGGACGCAAAGAAAGAAAAAGAGGTCTATAAACGAAAACGAACTTTCAAATATTGTTAATTGCTTATAAATTTCAATGTATTAAGACTCAAGGAAGGAATTAAAAGGGTGGTGAACAACCTATAATCTCTGCGTTCTTTGCGGTTGATTTCTTTGCGTTCTTTGCGGTTAAAAAAGGATAAACCACTTAATCCTAAAAATGTTTTTATAATGACTATAATGGTAGGGGTTTTTCGGACCAGTAGTTAAGATACATTATGTGGTATAATGTATGGTGAGGGTTGGACCTATTAACTCCAGTAAAATCAAGGGGTTATAATAGTAAGAAGGTAGATTTTAGGGGTGTTTAGGAGGTGAGGTAGGTATATGTAACATATTATAAACATTGGGGTTAGGTTTCAA
>JBFLXS010000234.1 GCA_040755795.1 bacterium
ATATACCACATTTAAGATAAAAAGTCTATATTTTTTTCAAAAAACAAAAATCTTTACGAAAAATATATTTCATAATCCCGAAAAACCCTCATAAATACCCATTTCTTATTTTCACCGAGAATTGCTGTACACCGAAGGCATTCGGGGAAGAAAAAAGCCTTGACATTTTGAATAATTTCAGTATAATATAGTCTAGAGCCGAGAGCGTTCTACATTTACCACTGTTAAAACTTAAATGAAGGTAGTGTTGTGTCAAAATTTCTATCTAAACTTTTGCGTTTTTTTTATAACTTACTGTTCTGCAAGAAGTTAGAGCCTGAGTAACATTTTAGCCATCTGAAGTGAAATTCAGGTAATCAGTTATCGGTAATCAGGTTATCGGTAAAGGGAAAAGATCAATGGGTTGTTACCGATTACCGATTACTTGATTACCGATTACCTTGCACTTCATTTGGGTAAATAGTTACGAGCCTGAATCCACAACAGGCTCAAAAACGCAAAAGTTAAGTTAAGTAATATTCTCAAGAGGTGTCAAATTGTTCACATTGCAAATTACAGATTTAAAAGATTATCTTGAGAAAAACCAGAAGGTTGTTTTAGCATTTCTCTTTGGCTCGTATGCCAAAGGATTTGAAATGGAAGAATCTGATTTTGATCTGGGGATTTATTTTAAAGACTATTCTCAAAAAGAAGAAGATAGAATTTGGTTTGATGTAGCCAGGATAATTAAAAAAGAAGTTGACTTAGTCTGCTTAAATGAAGCCCCGGCAAGCTTGATTTCCAGTGTCTTTAAAACGGGAATTCCATTAGTAATTAGAGATAAAAATTTATACTGGAATCTTTATTTGAAAGTAAGTTTAGAGGCAGAAGATTTTTCAAGGTTCGTAGAAGATTTTGAGAGAATTAAAAAGAGAGCAAAATCACTTGCTGAAGAAGAAAAAATAAATTTAAGATTACGATGTGATTTTTTAGAAACAGAGTTCAACGAACAGGATAGATTTAAGGAATTGAGTTGGAAAGAATATTTAGAAGATAGGGATAAAAGAAGACTTATTGAGAGATGGACAGAAAATATCCTTAATGCCACAATTGATATAGCCAAGATTATTTTAGCATCAGAGAAAAAAAGAATGCCAAGAAGTTATGAAGAGGCATTGTTTGATTTTGCTCTTTTGATTGGATTTGATATGGAAGCGGCAAAGAAATTTTCAAGATTTGCTAATTTAAGAAATCTATTAGCTCACGAATACTTAGATATTCTTTACCAAAGAATTCAATATTTTATTCAAGAAGCCCCTGAATTTTATAAAAGAATATTTAATTTTGTGACTGCTCAGTTATCAATTGACAGCTCTTTGCGAGAAAATAATATTTAACTAGTCTATCTCTACGGACACGGATACCGAATAGGGTTCACGAATTTTCAGTGTTTCATCTGTGTTCATCTGTGGCTGAATAGTTACACTCAAGATAAAAAATAGGATTTTCATTGGTGAACGGTAGTGCTCGGAGATTAAGTATCGGTTCCAGGTCTATGTTCCGAAGCGTCAAATCTTGCCAAAGGCAGTAATACGGATTATCCGTAGCGCTCTGACCTGTTTTAGCATGCCGTTCACCATTTTTACTACATTCACAGAAATCTCAAAGAACAGTAACTATTCAGCCACTGATTGACACGGATTAGCACGGATAAATACAGAGGACAGAAGATAGATGAGAAAGGGAGAAACGGGGAAATCTGTGTCCCCTGCAGGGCACAAAGGATGATGAAAAATAATAGCACGCTGATGACGCTGATAATGCGGATATTCGCGGATACAAAATAGAAGATAGAGGACAGAAAAAAAGAAAGAAATCAGCGAAAATCCGTTAAATCCGTGTCATCCGTGTTCTATTCTTAAAGCTATTTTCAGGGGAAATTAAAAATCTGTGAAATCTGTGGTAAAATCTTGCGGATATTTTCAGGGCACGAATTTTCCGTGTTTCATCCGTGTCCATCTATGGCTGGATTTGTTGAGGAGCATTCAATTTTAGTAATAAGGAGTTATTGAATGGGGCTTCCTGCAAAAAAAATAGAAGAACGATGGACTTATGGTGATTATCTAAAATGGCCAAATGAAGAACGGTGGGAATTGATAGATGGAATAGCCTATGATATGAGTCCATCTCCTTCAAGAAGGCATCAGGAAATAGTTGGGAGTATATTTGTCCAATTCCATAATTATTTAAAGGACAAATCCTGTCAGGTGTATGTTGCCCCTTTTGATGTCCGATTGCCTGAGGCTGACGAGGCGGAGGAAGAGATAGAAACCGTAGTTCAACCAGATATTGTCGTTGTTTGTGAGACGAAGAAACTTGATGACCGTGGATGTCTCGGTGCCCCGGATATAATCATAGAAATATTATCCCCATACACCGCCAAAAAAGACCTGATTACCAAATACCACTTATATGAAAGGCATCAGGTCAAACAGTACTGGATATTTGACCCGATAACTGAAGAGGTGGTGATATTTAAACTTAAAGAGAATAAATATGTAGAGCCTGAAGAATATAAAAAAGAAGAGAAGATACAGGTGGATATCTTTAAAGGTTTAGAAATAGATTTGAGCACAATATTTCCTGCTGAGTGAATACGAATTACACAAATGGACGAATGACACGAATAAAGAATAAGCAGGACACAAAGTGGTAAATTTCATACAAGAGGATGTGAAATTAAAGATGAAAAAAGGAAAAAATAAGGGGCTTTTGGATAAAAAGAGGTTTGAATGGATAGAAGAGGAAAGAAAGAAGGAATTAAGAAATCTTACAATGGATATGGCTGTGAAACAAGTAGAAAGATTTCTTTCCTCAAGATTTGTTTTGGAGTTAAAGGGAAGTTTCAGAAATGACACACCTTGCTCTCTTAAGATAGGTTTAAAAAGAAAATGCTCTTAGATGATGTATATAAAAAAATAGTTTCCTTCCTTAATAAAAATGGATATAATTATTTAGTGATTGGCGGTATTGCAGTAGGTGTGCTTGGAGAAGCAAGGTTTACAGAGGATGTTGATCTGTGTTTGTTTATAAAAAAGAAGGATGTTTTAGATTTTCTTAAAAAGGCACACGAGGAAGGGTTTTCTTTTAACAAAGAAAGGATAAAGGCTCAAATGAAAATAGCGGGCGTTTTTCAAATTTCTATTGAGGACTTTCATATTGATTTTATTATAGCATCAACAGATTTTGAAAAAACTGCTTTAACCAGAAGGAGTTTAATAACACTTCATAGTGTCTCTGGGTATTTCCCAACACCCGAGGATATGATTATATTTAAAGTAATTCCCAATAGACCAGGAGACATTATTGATGCGGAAGGAATTGTTATAAGACACAAAGGAAAACTTGATGAGAAATATCTTATATCCTGGGCACAAAAACTTTCAGATGAAGCAGAAAATATGAGGATATATAATGAGGTAAAGAGATTATTAAACTTATAAATGGCCTTGTCAGGTTAATATTTGTAAGTCCAGATTTGTGTTGTGTCAAAAATAATATTAAAGGATATGAAAGAAATTAGGAAATAAATAAAAGGTGTTTTTGGACAAACGGGTTTTTCGGATAGGTTGTAAATACGGTTGAAATAAAACATAATGGATTTGAATGAGTTAAATAGGTTAATTAAAGATATTGAATCTGATCGAGTAGAACGGAAGGAATCTCTCTCTGAGAAAGATAAAATTTGTCAGGGTATTTGTGCCTTCGCCAATGACCTTCCTAATCATCAAAAACCAGGATACATCTTTATTGGCGTAAGGGATGATGGAACACTTAATAACCTTTCCATTACTGATAGAATGTTGAGGGAACTTGGAGGGATTAGAACTGAGGGAAATATCCTTCCTCCTCCGATGATGAATGTTCAAAAACATACCTTTGAGGGAATAGAAGTAGCCGTGGTGGAGGTATTTCCATCAGAATCTCCACCTGTGCGGTATAAAGGTTGCGTTTGGATTCGTATAGGCCCTCGCCGTGCCACTGCCACGCTTGAGGAAGAAAAACGGCTCAGTGAGAAACGGATATATGGAAATCTTCCGTTTGATACCAGACCTATCTCAGGAGCTACCAGAAATGAGATTTCAACTGGATTATTTCAAAATGAATATCTTCCGTATGCTGTTGCACCGGAAGTTATAGAAGATAGTCAACGAACTATTTTTGAACAGATGACCTCACTTCGGTTTCTGACAAAACCTGATGGGCAACCCACTGTCGTAGGTATCCTTGTGGCAGGAAAGGATACTCAATACTGGTTTCCAGGGGCTTATGTCCAATTTTTGAGAATAGAAGGAACAGAGATTACAGATTCTATTAAGGACCAGAAAGAGATTAGAGGTGTTTTATCTCATCAATTGCGCCTGTTAGATGACTTAATTCAATTGAATATTTCCAGTGTCATAGAAATTCCTGATTATGGTACAGAGATTCGAACTCCTGATTATCCCGTCAAGGCTATTCAGCAAATTATTCGTAATGCAGTGATGCATCGCACTTATGAAATGACTAATGCTCCAGTTAGATTCTATTGGTTCGCAGATCGAATAGAGATACAAAGTCCAGGTGGATTGTATGGACAGGTTACACCAGAAAACATCCGTGCAACTACAGATTACAGAAATCCAAGGATTGCAGAGGCAATGAAAACAATGGGCTTTGTGCAACATTTTGGAATGGGAATACAGATAGCGGATAAAGAACTGGTCAGAAATGGTAATCCTCCGTTAGAATTTATCTTTGAACCAACCTATGTTCAGGTAACCATAAGGAAACGACAATGAAACCAATAATTATTGCTCTATTTAATAATAAAGGTGGTGTTGGTCAGACTACTGTAGTATATCATTTGGCTCATATATTCCCTCGGATAGGCTATCCTGTTCTGGCAGTTGATTTAGACCCGCAGGCAAATTTAACTGAAGCCTTTTTTGACGAAGAAACTATAGCAGAACGACTTGAAAATCCTAAAAGTGGAGAGACTATTTATTCATGCATAGAACCTATTATGGAAGGAACAGGTGATATTCAAACGCCTCAACCAGGAAAAGTAGTAGACGGACTATTTCTTCTGAGTGGAGCGTTACAACTGAGTCTTTTTGAAGATAATCTTTCGGATGCATGGCCACGAAGTTATGAAGGTAATATGAGTGCTCTACGAGCAACAACTGCATTTTATCGAATTATACTACTTGGTGCCCAGAGCTGTAAGGCAAAGATTGTCTTAGTAGATGTTGGCCCTAATTTAGGAGCAATAAATCGAGCAACGATATTATCTTTAGATTACCTTGTTTTTCCTTTAGAAGTTGACCTTTTTTCATTACAGGGACTCCGCAATTTAGGACCAAAGATTCGTGCCTGGCGAGAGAATTGGCAAATTATCCGTAGCAAATATCCTGCTCCTTCAATAGAAATTCCATCAGGAGATATGAACCCAATAGGTTATGTAGTCTTACAGCATGCTATGCGGCTTGATAGACCTGTATTATCTTACAATCGCTGGCTGGAAAGAATTCCAAAAGAATATCGTAAGTCTATACTTAACATATCTGAACAAGAGATAGAGTCTCCAGACCCATATTGTTTAGCTTCATTGCGGCACTACAGAAGTCTAATGCCAATGGCACATGAAGTCCACAAACCAGTATTTGACTTGCAACCTGCTGATGGAGCAATAGGAGGACATGTACATCTTGTCAAAACAGCTGGTGAAGAATTTAGAACTCTAGCTGAAACTATCCTGAAAAAAATACAGTGACGCACATAATTATCTTGATATTTTAGGTAACTATTCAGCCACTGATTATCACGGATAAATACCAGATAGTAGAGGACAAGAGGTAAGATGGAAGGGGCGAGAGAGCAGAGGGTGTCCCCCGCTGGCGGAGGATTAAAGGGAGGAAGTTAGAAGGAGAAACCAGGCATGTCCACGGGGTGGACACAAACGACGATGAAAATTAATGGGACACAGATGAACACAGATAACACAGATAAATTAAAGAATTAGATTTTTACCTTTGTGCCTTTGTGTGATATATTTTCAAAAGAAATCCGTGCTCATCCGTTTAATCCGTGTCATCTGTGTTCTATTTATGCGGCTATTTTCAGGGGAAACCGTCATGCCCCTGCGGGGCACAAAGGAGGATGAAAATTTTGCTTGAATTTCCAGCTTCCTTGTGTTATTCTTACTAAGAAAGAGGCAAGGAGACTTGCCCAAAAGAAA
>JBFLXS010000235.1 GCA_040755795.1 bacterium
TGGCAAAAAAGGAAGAGTATTAGAGATATCCTTCGGATATGCAGATGAAAATGATATTGAGAGATATGAAGATATTTATGGACGGGAGTAAAATTTGTATGAAAAAGGAATCTAATTTAAATAATCTCATAAAAGAATTAATCTATAAAGTTAAGGATAAGGGATTAGAAGAAGAAAATCTCTGGGAGGCTGTTCGAGGGGCTTTATCACCAAAGATATTAATCTCTAATCTATCAGAAGCATTACGGACAACTTCTGAAGAGACAGAGTCTTTGTTATGCGAGTTAGGATTGAGTGATATTGTTGCCCAGTCTAAATTAGAAGATGTTAAAGATAGCATTTCATTTGAAGAAACCAAAGAAATTGTTCTTTGCGAAGATAGGGAACGATTAAATCCTTTTCCACATCTATTTTCAATAGAATCTGCACCGCCATTGAACAGTCCATTATTGATACCTAAAAATCTCTATTCAGTGGTAGTTGAACTCTTTCAAAGTAGTGCTGAAAAAACAATAAATGACCCTCTTGTAAAACTTTATCGGCAAGATGTTCTTAAATACTATAATGAGTATATGAGTCTTGACGCTCCAAAAGTTGAGCGTTATATTTTAGAGCATTTTAAATCAGGGTATCCACGCTATATCATTAATTCAGGGATTGGTGCAAATGAACAATTTAATCATCTGGTTTCATATATTAATAATAACAATCCCAACCGCAAAACTACCTGGCTAATTATAAACTCTCCCAGACAATTGAGTTTTCTTCCTCAGGATTCATCAGTTGAGAATACTTTATTTCTGGAATTTTCTCGCAGCGGCAAAACTGAAGAAACCATTAAAATTCATGAGTATACACCGAGAAATGCTTCTCGTATAGTGTTTGCGAATTCCGGTCCACTTCGTGAGATTGGACTACGAGATAATAATTTGGTGCTTTCACTTCCTGATGAAGTGTCTGGACGTTTTGGCCGAAATAAAACACCAATTTTACTTGCCCCAATGCATATCGCGGGAATGGATACGCTATCATATTGGAAGGAAATTGAAACTGCTATTCAATATTTTGATATTTCTAACCATTTTTCTCTACCAATGGTCCTGGCAAAATTTCTATACCTTCACCAATTGCTTAATAAAACTAACCATATTTACTTAGGGTGCAATGATGAATCTCTTTCTTTTTCGGCAGATGAATTTATTCAGTTCTGGAATGAAGGAGTCAACAAAAATGGTAATGATTTTCTTTGCTCACGCTATTTTGGATTACCACGCGATTCACATATGAATATCGAAGGGATTCTTGCTAACTATAAGACGAAAATAGGATTTTTTCTCCTTCGGACAAGTTTTTATAGTGAAAATCTTCCTCCAATGGTCTTGCGTAAAATTGACCCTATCAATCCTGCTCATGCTGGACTTCAATATGGAGATGAAGAGGTAATTCTTGCTCGGGCAAACTACACTCGTTTTGCTGAATTAATGCCAACCTTATTGATTAGTATCCCAGGTGGTCCAACACTTAGTCATTCGGCAATCCTTGGGCAATTATGGGCAGATACAACTTTCTGTTATTCTATTATGAAGCATATTGACCCGGGTTCCAATCCAGAGGTTAAATCTGTCCGTGACCGGTCAGCTAAACTTCTGGCTGAAAATTTGTAACCGTTCACCGCAGAGACGCAGAGGAACAGAGAAAAAAGGATTTAAATTAGATTGTGGATACCGGATAGATCTTTTAGTTGAAGAAAAAGTTATCGTAGAATTAAAAGCAGTCGAGCAACTACTTCCGATTCACGAAGCTCAACTTTTAACCTATCTAAAAATGATGAATAAAAGGATAGGTTTATTGATCAATTTTAATGTTTCTGTTCTAAGAGATGAAATTAAGCGTATAGCCAATAGATTTTAATTTTTTCTCTGTGTCTCCGCGTCTCTGCGGTGAATAGTTACACTTATTTTTCGAATTCATTAGCTAATCTTTTCGCCTTTAATAGGTCTTCTTTAGTATTAATATTAAAAAAGGCAATCTCCGGGATGGAGAATTTAAGGATTTCTTCTTCGAGGATATATTTTACCTTTAGTTCACTAAAAATAGACGAAATGGCAAGTTTTTCTTTTTCATTATCTATTTTTTGTCTGAGGACATCTAAACAGTTTTTAGAATAAATGGCATGAAGGGATTCAATGCCATTTTTTGTCTTAGGAATAATAATATCGGCATCGTCTGTCTGTTCTTTCATATATTTAATTAAATTAACACTAATAAAAGGCATATCGCTCGCAACCACAAAATTATAAAAATTCTTAGATACACAAAGTCCGGTGTAAAGCCCAACTAAAGGTCCTTTTTGAGGAATTATATCTTGAATAGTAATCACTGAAGGGTAGTTAGTGAACAATGGCGGGGGAAAATTAGTTTCATTGACGCAGATAATTTCTTCCAGACAAACTTCTTTTAATCTAGAAATAACTCGTTCAATAAGAGTCCTTTCACCTATTTTGAGTAAAGGTTTATTTTTATACCCTAATCGACTACCTTTGCCACCACATAAAATAATACCAGTCATTATTTCTTTCCTGTAACTATTTACCTAAATGAAGTCTAAGGTAATCGGTAATCAGGTAATCGGTAATCGGTAACAACCAATTAATCTTTTCCCTTTACCGATAACCTGATTACCGATAACTGATTACCTGAATTTCACTTTAGATGACTAAAATGTTACTATTTCTTTAACAACGATAAGAATTCCATTCGTGTAGATTGTTTCTGGCGGAAAATCCCAAGCATTGAGCTGGTAGTTATTTGTGAGTTTTGTTTCTGGACACCACGCATCATCATACACAAATGATATGCCTCGATGACTACACCTACGCCTAATGGGGTCAAATGTTCTTTTATTGCCTGAGCAATTTGCGTGGTAAGTCTTTCTTGAACCTGCAATCTGCGGCTGAATATTTCAACCAATCTCACTAATTTACTTAATCCAACTATCTTTTTATCCGGAATATAGGCGATATGGCATTTGCCGTAAAAAGGGAGGAGATGATGTTCACACAGACTATAGAAATCAATATCCTTAACCAAAACCATCTCGTCATAATTCTCAACAAAGGTAGCATCTTTAAACACATCTGCAACTTCTACCTCATAACCTGATGTCAGGAATTTCAACGATTCTTCTACCCGACCTGGTGTCTTTCTTAATCCTTCTCTATCAGGATTTTCTCCAAAAGATATAAGTAGTTGTTTGATTAATTCTTTTATCTCCAATTTCGCTACTCCTTTTTCTTTGGTAAATGGTAACTGGTAATTAGTTACCAATTACCAATTACCAGTTACCAGTTACCAATTACCAGTTACCAATTAACCGATTATTTACTTTTAATTTCGTGAAGCCCTATTACTCTATTGATGTTCTAAACGCTTAAGCACCTCTTTTAGTTTGCGTAATTCTTCTCCATAACCTGCCCAGTCACCCTGTTGCAAGTGTTTTTCTGCATTCTGAAAGTGTGCTGAGGCCTGTTTTGCCAATTCCTTAATAGATAACGGTTTTTCTTCTATTACTTCTTCTTTTGTTTCAATCTGGGCAGGCACTATCTTGCCACCAAAGATTTCCGCAAGAGCCTGTTCTAAGTTTTGTGCCATAACAATTTTATTACCAAAGCTAACAATAACCCGCTTTAATTCAGGAATTTTTCCTTGTTCTGCAACTAAATAAAGTGGCTCGACATAAAGAAGTGAATTCTCAATTGGAATAACCAATAAACTACCTCGATTGACATTAGACCCTCGCTGGTCCCAGAGTGATAGTTGTTGAGAGATTTCCGCATCTTGATTAATTCTTGCCTCAATTTGAGATGGACCGTAAATTAACTTTTCCTTAGGGAAAGTATAAACTAATAAATTACCATAATTAGGGGCATCGCATCTTGCGGCCAACCAGGCAATCATATTATCCTTACGAGCCGGAGTAAAAGGAATCATCAAAATAAACTCCTCCTTTTTCTCTCCTCGTAATTTCATAATGGTATAATAAGGTTCCATTTGCTGAGTAGTGCCTCCCACTATCTTCTTATGAATAGCCCATAAGTCCTCTTTATTATAAAATACCTGTGCATCCTGCATGTGATAAGCACAATACATCATAGATTGCACCGCAAACATATCTACTGGATACCTGATGTGGTTTTTCAAATCCTGAGGCATTTTATCTAATGATAGAAAAAGGTCTGGAAAAATTCTGGCATAAGTTTGAATGATTGGGTCGTTTGAATCACTAATATAAAACCACATCGAACCATCATAAGCATCTATTACAACTTTAACTGAATTACGAATATAATTACTCGCCCTGCCAATAGCCTTTTGATACATTGGTTCTGAATAAGGATACATATTCGTCACGGTATAACCATCACAAATCCAGTATAATCTTCCATCTGCAATAACCAAATATGGGTCATGGTCATAACTAATAAAAGGGCAGATTTTTTGTATCCTTTCTTTTACCCCTCGATAATACATTATCTTACTCTGGTTAGTAATCTCTGTTGAGAAAAGTATCTTTGGTTCTTGAAATCTTATGGCTAATAGTACTTTTCGAAACAAAGAACTAACTGGAATATCTCCCCTTCCTGTATAGGTTATATATACATTTTTATCCCCGGCAGGATAATCAAATTCTTTTGCATTAGTCCTGACAAAACAATATTCATTTGGTATTTCGCCATAATAAATCTGAGGTTTTTCCAATTTAAGGTCTGTCAGGCAAATTGGTGGAATATCTTTAATCATAAATTCAGGTAATCCTTCTTTAGAGATTTTATTTACCGGTCCCAAACAGACACCATAACCATGTGTGTAGGTCAGATGTTCATTCATCCATATCTTACTGGGTAAATGTTCATAAGATAATTCTCGTGGAGAAAGCATTACCTGACAATATTCACCGTTAATCACATATCTATCATTATCAACATCAACAAATTTATAATATGTTCGGATTTCTTGTAATTGTCCATAAGTGCTCAAAAGGGGCTCTTGGTCCCAGAGTCTAATATTTTTTATGGTCATATCATTTGCTTTCAAATCCGCTAATGTCAAGGTTTCTTGTGCAGGAAATTCTTTTATCTCTATTTTATTAAGATTATACGCTGACCGAGTATATTTAATATTTAGTTTTATATAAGGTTCTTCCATCCTTATTTCATTAGGAGCAACTTGAAGTCGTTGGATAACCTCAGGATACATCCTCCCACCTAATACCCAGATAACTAACATTAGTCCACATAATCCAATAGTGATTTTCCAGTTAGTAAAGAAGATATTCATTAAAAATGATATGCCGGTAATCAATCCAAGCACAAAAAGAATCTTTAGGACAGGTAAATAGGCATGAATATCTGTCCAACTTGCTCCAAAAACTACCCCTCTGGGTGAGTAAAGTAATTCATACATCCTTAATATTATGCCCAAACTTATCAATCCAAAGATTAAACTGGCTAATATCGAGATATGAATTTTAAATGCCGGGACAAACCGTAATCCTCCTGTCGTTATCCGCATTGCCCCTTCAAAAAGATAAATCCCTATGACTAACACCACTCCTAACCCAAGACTAAAACATAACAGTTGATAAACATACTTGATAAACGGTAATTTAAAAACATAAAAACTAATGTCTTTTGAGAAAAGTGGGTCACATAAATTGAAAGATGTCGGATTCATAAATTGGAGGTATTCTTCCCATTTATTTGAAGAGCCATAACCGACAAAAATAGCCATTAACAGAATAATAATTAATAAAAATTTATTTATAAAAGGGGCAAATTCTTCTTTGTGGGGTATTTCAAACAAATCTGGCTCAATAATCAATAACCTTCTTTTTGGAGAAAATAGTTTAGCTAAAAAGGGATTAATAAAGGTTAATAAGAAGAAGGAGATTCCACATATTAGCCCAATTAAAACTTTAGTCGTCAATATTTGGACAAATACAGATTGAAAACCAACACCGCCAAACCAAAGCCAATCCGTGTAAAGATTGACTGCCTGCCTTCCCAATGAACTTAAAATAAACAACAAAACTATTAACCCAACTACTATTTTTCTGGGATTCATTTTACCTTTGCCTCCTTTTTTTGGTAATTGGTAACTGGTGAATGGTAATGTAACCGTTCACCGCAGAGACACAGAGACGCAGAGAAGAAAATTAAAATTTATGGACGATAGGCTTAACATCC
>JBFLXS010000236.1 GCA_040755795.1 bacterium
CCTATATCATTATAGTCAACTAAATTATTACCTACATCCAACGCCTTTATCTTAACATTAAACGGTATCCCATTAACTTTAGGTGAGTCAATCTTATCAAATTCAAAATGGTCTAATGGAGAAATAGCTTTAGCATTAACTTTAACTTCATTGACATCAAATAATATAGGCTGGCTATTTATATTTAGCATCTTAGTCATGCGATGTGTTGTCGGATTAAAATCAAAAGTGAGATAAGTTATGCCTGGATTCTTTACTTTAAATTCAATCTCAGCTAATATACCACTCTCAGATACCTTTCCTTCTAATAATCCAGCGGCATAATCTACCGTGCCAACTCCAAATTGAGATTTAATCACCGGAAGACCTATATTACCGGTAGTCAGATTAATTACTTCTAAAAGATTAGGGTCAAAGGAGAATTGTACCTGACAGGCGGCTAAATCTTCCACCTCTTCAAGCATCACCCTGACACTAAATGTAGCACCTACAAATGTATCAACTACATTAGGGTTAAATATTAGTTTAGTTTTAGCAAGTTTTCCAGGTAGTTTAACTGGTGGAGCAGGTGCTGGCGGTGCAGGAGCAGGTGATGGTTGTGTCTTAAAGAAACTATTTCGTAAAATCATAGCGTCATCTATATTTATCCTATCATCTCCATTATAATCCGATTCCTCGTTCCATCTTTCATCTCCTATTACTGAAAGATAGGCACTTCGTAAGACCATAAAATCCTCAATATCTACTACCCCATCATTATTAGAATCACCATTTAAAAGGATAAGCGTAGCCACTTGCGTCTTTGTTCCAGGATAAACTACTATCCCGGTAATAGTCCCGGGAGATACACCTGATGTATCGGCTTGCAAGGTATAACTCCCCGGGATAACCTCCGGAAATGTATAATAACCGCCTATCCCGGTACTTGTTGTTCCTACGCCGGCAAGGGTAATTGAAATGCCGGCATTAGTGCCTGTATCCTTTGGTGGGTCAATGATGACATATCCTTCCATACTGCCATATTCGAAGATAGTGACAGTGCCTCCATAGGTAGTAACTGGAATAGGTTGATTATCACTATCTTTAAGCACTGTGTAACGGTTATCAGGTTTATCAAAGACAAAGGAGATAGTAGCAGTCCCTGGTGCTTTAGCCTTAAATCTAATCCTGGCTAATATCCCTGAGCCAGTGGCGGTATTAGTAGCAGGGACTAAAATCAGGCTATAGGCAATCTGTCCTGTAGTATTAGTAGCACCGGCATAAAGTAATGATGCCTGTGGAGGGAAATCTCCTTGAGTAATTTGTATGCCCTCTTCTGCTGGATTATCATCTAATACCTCTAAACGATTATGGTCAAAGTCAAGGAATACATCAAGTCCAGCTAAATTCACTACATCTTTTAACCAGATATCTAAACCAAATTCATCATTTTTAGCAACGATTTTTGTTTTGGGCTCAATCTCTAATCGTGTACTGCATAATACATTAAAGAAGGCTGTAGCAGATACCAGAGTCTTTAACCCAGTAGCAGTAACAGTCTTCGTCCCTCGTACCATTAAAGGAAAAGTAAAGGTAGTAGAAAAAGTCCCCGCATCACTGGCAATAGAAGTAGCAATAGAGCGAATAGTGCCAAAATGTATCACTATATCCTCAGTTTTTCCATAACCATTACCAGCAATTGTAACTGTCATACCAACTGTGCCTTCAGTAGGTGTGAGTAAACTAATATTTGGCAATACGAAGAAAGTAGCATGAGCCTTTGAACCAGAAGTAAGACCTGTAGCAATAATTGTAGTAGTACCATAAGGTTGGGTATCAATAGTAAAAACAGTGGTAAATGTACCTGATGCATTAGTAATAATACTGGTGATAGTACGAATAGTACCAAAATCTATTCTGATTACTTCTGTTGCTCCAAAGTCAGTACCCACTACTGTAACAAGTGTCCCAACTTGACCAGCGGTAGGAGAAACTAAGATAATTGGTAGAGGGAAATGGTAACTCAGGGTAATATTATGAATCATTGGAGTTTGAGATAAGTCTGTGGTTGAAAGGATACCTCTTAATTGAATATATTTGGAATTGGAATTTGGGATTGCAGTGCTATTGGTAACAAGATTCCATTCTGACCAATTTTCATCAGGAATAGGTGTATTACCAATCCTTACTTCTATCACTATATTAGTATTGGGTGGTTTTGTTTCTGTCCATGATATTATATCCCAATCTAAAGTGTTAGTTGTGCTACCAAAAACAGAGGAGGTAAAAGTTCCTATTGTGAAACGCGTAGCAATATTTTCAATACTCCAGGATTTTCCACTTACTGCACCAATCATAAGGTCAAAGTCTCCGTCACCATCTAAATCACAAAAAGCAGGTTTTGTTTCTCCTCCCACATAGGGTGTATTCCAATCAGACTTATCTCTCCAAATAGGATTTGTCTTACTGCCTATATTTTCATAGGCACAGGGGCTACCATCCCTTTGACCAATCATAAGGTCAAAGTCTCCATCACCATCTAAATCACAAAAAGCAGGTTTTGCGCCCCATCCATAGCCTCCCACACGAGGACCATCCCAAGCAGGCTTTGCTGTCCAAATAGGGTTTGTACTGTTACCTGTATTTTCATAAGCAAAGGAGTTACCGTAATCATCACCAATCAATAGATCATAGTCTCCATCACCATCTAAATCACAAATGGTAGGACTTGGCCATTCACCTACATTTATGACATTCCAGGATATCTTTGCTGTCCAAATAGGATTGGCATTGTTACCTATATTCTCATAGGCATAACAATTACCATCCTTTGACCCAATTAAAAGGTCATAGTCTCCATCATTATCTAAATCACAAAAGGCAGGACATGGTTGATATCCTACATCTGGAGTATTCCAGACAGGCTTTGCTGTCCAAATAGGGTTTGTATTGCTCCCTGTATTTTCATAAGCAATAGTATAAATCATAAGATCATAATCTCTATCATTATCTAAATCACAAAAAATAGGTTTTGCCCTATCGTGTACATCTGGACCATCCCAACCAGGTTTATGTTCCCAAATAGGGTTTGAATTACTCCCTGTATTTTCATAAGCAAAGGAGATACCATATCCTTCACCAATCAAAAGGTCATAGTCTCCATCATTGTCTAAGTCACAAAAGGCAGGATTTGCACCACTTCCTACATCTGGACCATTCCAGTTAGGCATTTCTGTCCAAATAGGGTTTGTCTTACTCCCTGTATTTTTATAAGCATAGGAGATGCCATTTACCATTACCTCACCAATCAACAGATCATAGTCCCCATCATTGTCTAAGTCACAAAAGGCAGGACTTGCATTCCATCCTATATCTGGGGCATTCCATGCAGGCTTTGTTGTCCAAACAGGATTTGTTTTGTTACCTGTATTCTCATAAGCACAGGAGGTACCGTATCCTTCACCAATCAAAAGGTCATAGTCTTCATCATTGTCTAAGTCACAAAAGGCAGGATTTGCGTACTGTCCTACATCTGGAGAATTCCATGCAGACTTTGCTGTCCAAGTAGGATTTATATTATTACCTGTATTTTCATAAGCATAGGAGATACCACATTCTTCACCAATTAAAAGATCATAGTCTCCATCATTGTCTAAATCACAAAAGGTAGGACTTGCATACCGCCCTACATTTGGAGCATTCCATGCAGACTTTGTTGTCCAAATAGGGTTTATATTGCTACCTGCATTCTCATAGGCATAACAGTTACCATTAGATTCACCAATCAAGAGGTCATAGTCTCCATCATTGTCTAAGTCACAAAAGGCAGGACTTGCATAATATCCTACATCCGGAGCATTCCAGGAACTCCAATACCAGTTTGCCTCTACAGTAGCCAATTTTAAATCTACATCCTTAGAAACCATGTAAATCTCCATAGGTAATACCCCACAAGTTACTTGCTCCTGCTTTCCTCTCATAAAATCCCCTAAGGTAGTTAGTGTCCATGTATTTGCCTTTACCTCACCAGAAAACAGAAACCAAAAACCAACAAGTAAAGAATAAATTATCATTTGTATCCGATATATCATAATTCTCTTCCTCCTCCTATTTAAAAATAAAGACTTTTGTAAGGTCAGAAATTCCTTGCAATATTTATATCTCAACTACTTTTTTCTTGAAAATTCTTCTTATATTTTCTCTTTTTTTATTAATTCTAATTGAATTATATATTCCCCATTTACCTTTTGCCAATGAATTCCATCAGAAGAAAAATAGGATCTTCCATAATTATAATAATTATCGATGGGTATTTTTAACGAATTTTGTGTACTCCTAATAACAATACTATTTAATCCTTTTTTTAGAATATCACTATTAAACTGGACTCTTATCGTTTGAAAGAATGAAGATGAATCAACATTTATTTTCTGAGTATCGTATCCATTAATATTAAAAATTATCTCATTTTTATCCACCCCAAAATACCCTGTAATACATGCTTGGTTGAAATTAGTAGTCTCTTTATCTATTATAAATTCTTTTTTAACCCTTTTACCCATAGGATCCAAAGTAATTAATGTATCTTCATACCTATCATTATTATCTTTAATAATAAGTCTATCATTTCCTTCAACATATATCCCTTTAGGGTGAGTAATGCAAATAATTTTATCCATATTTATAAATAATATTAATGTGAGCAATGCTATAAAAGAGTAAAATAAATTCCAATATTTTCTTTCTCTTAAATTTTCCCACCAATTAACACACATAAAACCACCATATATTATGAGAAAAGGAACTATCGGAGCACGATACCTTCCATGAATTACCATAATTATTACTGAAAAACTATATCCTATAATAAATAAATTAAGTAATAATGTTTTTTTTAACAGCCGCTTAAAAGAAAAGAGTATTCCATATAGGCCCAATATAGATATAATGTCAAAATTAAATATAAATGGAGCTTTTAATAAAGGAGAAAAGAGTCTTCCCTGAAAGTACCATACTTGGTGTGGAACATCCCATTTCCCCCAAAATAAATATATCTTCGTCCCAAGTAGACAGAGATAATCTATTGGTTTTTCCCTAATAAATTTTAATACATCTCTGATATAGAATTTCTCACCCTCTTCTTTTATCTTCTTTTCCAGACTAATCAAATCTTCATAACTACTAAAATAACCTAAAGAATCTTCATGATTACCTATCCAAAAATTAAAAGGACCACTTGTTGTGATTAAAACAAATCTTCCTGAATCAATGTAATTCTTAATAGTAATTGGAGAAATAGTAGCAAAACAGGCTAAAAGAACAATAGCACATCTTTGTAATCTTCTTTTTATTACTTCCTCTTTCAACTCTAATAATATCCATAAAAGAACAAATGGAAGAAAAAGAATAGTATTAGGTTGAGAAAGAGTCGCCAGTCCTAATAACATACCTCCAATGATAAATCTTTTATTTGATTTTCTCTCCCTTGCTTGAAGAAAAAACCAAACAGAAGTAACACATAAAAATGTAGTTAAACTTATTGATAAAAGTACTCCTTCATAATATATAAGATACCCACATAAGGCATAAAGCAAAAGAGAAATTATCGCTACTTTTTTATTGAATATTGTTTTAGCGATAAAATATGTTACTAAACCAGCAATAATTCCTAATAGTACTTGAATTAGTCTTATTGTAAATAGGTTATGTCCAAATAGATAATAATTTAAGGCTAAGAAATAATAATATAAAGGATTATAATAAAATGGCCCTTTTATAGGATTACCATTAAGTATCTCCAGAGCAGCTTTATCATACATACCCATATCTGTTCCTGCATCAGGGGAGTAAAATTCAGGATAATTACTTTGCATTTGCAAAAGATGAATTAGCCGAAGAACAAAAGCAAGAACAAGGATACTTGCTATAATATAATTCTCTCTTTTAAATAATCGATTCTTTAAGGAATCTTTAATTATTATTTTTTGATTAATTTTCTTTATCTTCTTTTTCTTCTTCCCCATATCTCCACCTCATCTCTTATCAATTATACCACTCCTTTCTTTCCTCTGTCAACACAAAAAACCATCTTAAATTGTCAAAGAACAAAGTTGTAAATAGGTCTGCATTAAAATTTGTAACTGTTCACCGCCGAAGCACAGAGTCCGCGGAGATATTATTATCCTCCTGGTTTCCTCTCTGTATCTCTGCGTCTCTGCGGTTCATTTTCTTATCCCTAATAGTTCCAAAAACAATT
>JBFLXS010000237.1 GCA_040755795.1 bacterium
TCTCTACTGTTCGGTAAGTTACAGTAGTACAAAATCCTCTCAATTCACATTCAGCACAAGCTATCCCTTCAAACCTTGTCTTCCTATCTTTACGAGGTTTCTTACCCAACCTCTTCATTCGCTTTCCCTGTGTGTTGTGTGTTGTGTAATCTTTAACAATCTTTCTGTCTAATTTATTAAAAAATTTAAGAATTATTTTGGACAAATCCGGGGAAAGGTGCTAAAATAGAGATTACAAAAATTTACAAGGATTATTTAATCCCTATAAACACCTCCCCGGAGATTGACGATGCAAATTCCATTTTTTATCCAGGATATCGATGCTTATATTGGCCAGGTAAAGAAAGATTCTTTCCCTTTCCTTCTTACTCTGACCAATGTCCAATCTGTCACGGCATAAATTGTGCTGTCCGCATCGGTTTTTATTACCGAAAATGCCTCGTCATTGACTTTAAAACCTATCTCAACTTGCCTATTGCACGCTACCTCTGCCGCAAAAAAGGGCATCTACAACATCCACATAAAACCTTCTCCCTCCTGCCAGCCCAATTAATCCCTTACCGTAAGCATGATTTAGACTTAGTCGTTGAAACACTTCACTGCCAACATCAGCAAAACCTCTCCCCGGCTCAAACTATTGAAGCTATTAGCTCAAAAGGACAAAATGACATCATTGACCTCTCTTATCAACAACTCCATCGCTTTAATCAAATCTTTCACCTTGCCTGGGATAAACTTATGACTAACTCGGACCTTAAACCTCTCCTCCTACAAAATTTATCCTCTCCTAACCCCATTATTTGCCTGCTTGTTCTCATCCAGCATTATCAGCCTTCTCCCTCATCTCTCCAACTACTTACTTCCCTCCCGGTCAAACTCAGCCTCGATTTCTTTTTCTCTTATCAACATGACCATCTTCCCCTTCGTCACTTCCTCTTTGGTACTCCTTCCCAAAAACGCCTCTACTCCTCTGATGCTTGAAACTACACCGCATAAGACTTCTATCTGCTAAATACCCTTTATCTCCACCATACACCCCCATTGTGCCCTCACTCTGCCCTAAACCCCACCTCAATTTCCTCAATAGCCGTTTTTTTACCTTTAATCCTTAATTTGCCTGGATTTTTTAACCCTTATTTTAGCCCATCCCCTCCTCCCTGAAAAAATAATTCATCCATACACACAGGATAACTTGCCTCCTTAACCTAATAATGCTATACTCTCCCCAACAGCTTAATTCCTAAGGAGGTGCCTATTATGGCTATTAAAAATTCTAAATCCCTAAATGAACAGATTGCACTCTTCCGCTATGGTCTCATCTCCCCAGTCATCCATCAAACTGCCTCAAATCAAACTAAATATTTTAAAGACCTGGCTCAAAAATCCTTTACTCCCCCTTCTTCTACTCAAAAACATTTCTCCTGGAAAACATTTAAACACTGGTTAAGACTCTATCGCCTTTTCCGATTTGATGGTCTTAAACCTAAAACCAGAAATGATGCCTCTAAATCAAGAAAAATTACAGACTCCCTCTCCCAAACTATCTCACAACTCCTTGAATCTTACCTCGCTATCTCTGTCAGCGCCTTGTTTCGCCTCATGCTCGACCAGAATTATATCTCCCCAGGCAGAATCTGTGAATCTACTCTCCGTAAATTTATCATCGATAATCAGCTCATTAATCAAACCCCTACTCCTACCCCAAGAAAAAAATTCGAAAAACCTCACATCAATGATCTCTGGATCGCTGATTTCTTGCACGGTCCCCATCTGCTTATCGATGGTAAAAAACAAAAAATCTTCCTCGTCGCTATCATCGACGACCACTCCAGATTGATTGTTGGGGCTAATTGGTCACTCAAGGAAAATACTACTACCCTCGAAATCGTCTTTAAACAAGCCCTCCTTACCTATGGTCTGCCCAAACTCTTCTATTGTGATAATGGTCAGGTATTCTCTTCCCAGCACCTCATCCATTCTAAACCTTATGACTCACCCTCCAGAGGTAAAATAGAACGCTTCTTTAGAACCGTCCGCCAAAACTTCCTTCCACTCTGCTGCCTTGAAAACAAATACTCTCTTTCTGGCTTTAATCAGTTGTTTATTACCTGGCTCGATCAATATCACCGGCGATTCCATCACGGGATCGAAATGCCCCCTCTGGATAAATTCCTTAATGACTCCAAATCTTATCCTGTCCGCAGAATTAACCCCCAGGATATTGACCACATCTTCTATCAAACTATTCACCGCTTAGTCAAAAATGATGCCACTGTCTCTATTAATGGTATCCTCTTTGAAACCCCAGCTAAATATATCGGCTCTATGGTTGAAGTCCGCTATCCCTCTGATCAGCCATTTGACCTTTATATCTATGAAAATGATCAGCCTCAGGTTAAACTCCACAGGCTTAATCAAATAGAAAATAGTAACCTGCCCTTTGGCAGCATTAAATTCTCTCAAGGAGGTAGTCAATCATGATTGAGGTTTATTATGGCCTCTCTGGCCTGCCCTTTGACAAATCTATCAAATCTGACCAGTTGTTTATCTCTGCTTCTGCTAAGGAACTCCTCGCTCGCCTCGATTTTATGAAACAGCATCGCGGGATTATGCTTGTTACAGGTGAGCCAGGTACCGGTAAAACTACTATCTTACGCGCCTTTGTTGACCAACTCTCCCAGCTCTCCTATCTGCCCTTCTATGCCCCTCTTTCTACCCTTAATGTCCTCGACTTCTATCGTCAAATCAATTCTATGCTCGGTGGTGAACCCCTACATCTTAAATCCCGCCTCTTCTCCTCTATCCAGAACTCTATTCAAGACCTCCTCTTGCATAACAAAAAAATCCCGGTTATCATCCTTGATGAAGCACATCTCCTTAAAAATGAAAACTTCTACCAACTCCAGATTATTTCTAACTTCAATATGGACTCTACTGACCCGGCTCTCTTTATCTTAGTGGCTCAATCCCATCTCCGCGATAGGCTCGCTCGCTCTATCCTTAACTCCTTTAATCAGCGTATTCAGCTTAGATATCACCTCATCCCTCTGATGAAGGATGAGATAGAACCTTATATCTCCCACCACCTCTCCATCAAAGGCTGCCCAAAATCCCCCTTCTCTCCCACAGCTGTTGAGGCTATCTTCAAACATACCGCTGGTATCCCTCGTCTCATCGGCTCTTTAGCCCTTAAAACTATGACCGCTGGCATCCAAAACAAGGCTCAAACCTTAACCGAAGAGCATGTCTTTGCTGCCAGTCAGGAAATCTAATGGAGGTGTAATTATGTTGTATGTCGGCGTTAATCTCTCATCAACTTCCTTCCAGGCTGTCCTCCTCTCACACTCCTTTGCTCTCTTAGACCACAGAGACTTCTACCTCAAAGACAACCCTTCTAATTCCCTCTTCCTTAACTGGATTGCTCCCTTTAAACAATACCCTCTTGAACCCTCTATCTTCTTCTTTGATCAACTCCAATTCAATTCCTCTACCTATGCTAATTCCTTCTTCTTCAGCATCAACCCTCCTGACAAAATCTCTCTTATCCCTCACCGAAAGATAGCTGATATCCTCTGCTTTATTAAAGATTGGCTCCTTGCTCAGGATATCCCTACATTCTTTGATCAACCAGAGTATATCCTCGCTTCCTCTATCCGTCTCTTTGACTTAAATCAGGATAATCTCCAACAACCTTAAAAATAACTCATCCCATAACCTTATCTCAGGATCTGTCAGAAACCCATCTCTGGTAGGTCCTCCATCCTTACCTTAATCCCTAAAATAATAAAATAGACCAAAATATTCCTTTAAATATCTCCCTCTCAGGATTATTTAATCCTACTTGCCATCCCTCTTAACCCCATTTCTTAGGCCAATTTATCCCTCAAATTTAAGGGAAATTTATTGACCAAAATTACAATCATTGTCAGTATCCCTGTTTTACCTCTGCCTAATACTTCCCTAATCCCTAACCGCTTAGCTATCTCAACTATAACCTTTAAAGCACCATAGGCTTTGCCTTGCTTCTCAATAAAACCGTTTATCTCCTGGAGTTTTTTAACATCCCCACCTTTAAGGGCAAATTCAATTGCCTCTATCACATGTTCAGGCCATTTGGTGATATTGGCTAAGGTCTGGTGAATAACCTTTTTCCCTTTGCGGATACTTTTTTGAATAAGCACGGTCAGGTATTTCTTATGATTATGCTCCCGATAGATTCTGGACACATACATAATGATTACATTATAGCATATTAATTAAATTTTGTCAAGTATTTTTTTAAAAAAATATAAAAAAATTTATTAATACTCGTATGCACACTTTTAAGGTCTAAAACTTGCCTATCCCCTTGATTATTAAAAGGTTATTACCATTTTATAGTCCCTTTTTGAGAGGAAGTTCCGTTGAAATTTGGAATTTCTATCTAATCTGTCCACTAAAAAATGTGGGTAATGATTAGTCCAAGGGAGGATATCAATTGAGTAGCGACAGAGCATTAGACTATATTTGTAACACGAATTTCAATCTTTATATCCGGGAGGTGGGTCAATTTTCTTTGTCAAAAGTGGGTCAATTTTCGTTTGCCATTAACAAACATTATTTTATCTATGAAACGCAACAATAAAATCACCCAAAAAGTGGAATAAAATAATTCTACCTCAACATTATTTATCCGTAACCGTTGAGCCTTGTCCAGTCTGATGAACAAGGCTGAACGGTTACGAAAACTGATTCCTGAATGCGGACAGCAACTCTTTATACATTAAAAACTTACTGCAAAGTTCCATTGTTTTTTCTCGGACACTTTTAACTACATTTTCTTTTCCAATATTCTGGATAACTTCGGCAATGAATGAGGCTATTTGCCGCATTTGTTCTTCTTTCATTCCTCTTGCAGTTAAAGACGGAGTTCCAAGTCGAATACCACTTGTTACCATTGCACTTTTTGTCTCAAAAGGAATGGTATTTTTATTAACAATGATACCTGCTTGCTCTAAGGCTTTTTCTGCCTGTTGACCTGTAATTCCTTTTGAAGTAAGGTCAATGAGGAGAAGATGGGTATCTGTTCCACCAGAGACAAGGTCAAATCCCAGACTCATTAACTCTTTTGCTAATGTTTTTGCATTTAAGAGAATTTGTTGCTGATACATTTTAAATGCGGGGCTCAATGCCTCTTTAAAACAAACTGCCTTAGCCGCAATGATATGCATTAGTGGTCCTCCCTGAATACCGGGAAAGATAGTTTTATCAATTAAATTCGCATACTCCTTTTTACACATTATCATTCCACCACGAGGGCCTTTCAGGGTTTTATGAGTAGTAGTTGTAACAAAATCACAATCCACAATGGGGTCAGGATGGAGTTTTGCCGCGACTAATCCCGCAATATGAGCAATATCTGCTAAAAGATAAGCACCAATGCTATCAGCAAGGACTCTAAACTTATCAAATTCAATAATTCTCGGATAAGCACTGGCACCACAAACAATCAACTTTGGTTTTTCTTCTTTTGCTATTTTCATAAGTTCATCAAAATCAATGAGTTGAGTTTGTTTGTTGACCTTATAAGCAACCGTGTTGTAGACAATTCCTGAAAAATTTACCTTACTGCCATGAGTTAAATGTCCGCCACAACAAAGGCTCAAACCCATAATTTTATCACCTGGTTTTAACATTGCCATATAAACGGCCATATTTGCCTGTGAACCCGAGTGAGGTTGAACATTGATATGTTCTGCCCCAAAAAGTTCTTTTGCCCTTAATATGGCTAATTCTTCTGCCCGGTCAACAAAACTACACCCACCATAATATCTTCGATAGGGATACCCTTCGGCATATTTGTTGGTCATCAAACAACCCTGAGCCTCAAGCACCGCCTCACTGACCATATTTTCAGAGGCAATCATATTGAGATTATAAACCTCATTTCTCGCCTCCTCGTAAATAAGTTGTGCTATTTCCATGTCAACTTTTTCTAAATTCTCTAATGGTTTCTTCATCGTCTTATTATTATATTTTAATTTATTATGTTTTGTCAAGAAAAAAAGTTTTATACTTCAGTTATTTGGGATGAGAGCGTTGCGTAGAACTTAAGGCTATATTTACGGTGCGTGGCATTGTGTTACCTCATTTCTTGCCATCTTTTTGTTTCTCTTGACATTTTGGAGTCCCAAAAGATAACCCAGAGGGTCATTAA
>JBFLXS010000238.1 GCA_040755795.1 bacterium
GTTTTAGCCAGGAAATAGAATGAGAAAGTGTGCAGGTGAGAAAGTGAGAAAAAGAGAAAGTGAGATTTTTAAGGAAGCCAAAGAATGCCTCTTTGAAAGAGAGGTCCTGAAAACGCAAGCCGCGTTTGTGGATTTTCTTGAGGCGTTTTTGAAGATGTCTCTTTTCTCTTTGCTCAGTCTCAAGCTGACTTCTAAGCTCCTCGTAAGAGGGCCGACTATTGTCAGTTGTTTGTTGTTTGTTGTTTTCTTGAATCATGGTTTTTGAGAAAGGGAAGTTTGAGAAAGGGAAGGAATAAGGGGTAAAAGGGGGAAAAGGAGGAAAGTATACCACTATTTCAGTATTCTACTTCTATTATATCTCTAGATTTTTTTGTCAATATTTTGTGCAGGAGTGAAAGTGAGAAAGTGAGAAAGTGAGAAAGTGAGATTCTCACCTGCTCACCTGCATAACCACATCCACTGCCACAAACCCCCCTTTCCCAACCTTAATTTCCTCTGAACGCCAAGTCTGGTAACCTTCCTTTTCTACTACCAAATAGTAATCTCCTATTTCTGGCATGAAACCGAAGCGGCCAGTATGGTCAGTTACTTGAGTCTCCCTAGGTACAGCATAACCTTTTTTGTAAATCTTGACGATAGCTAAAGCTAAAGGATTCTTGGTCTGAGCATCATAAACTTTACCCCAAGGCTTTCTTTCTTCTTTGACCACTAGCCTCTTAAAGTAGAGCAAGAAAAGATAAGCCAGCAAAATCAAGAGGTTGTAAATATTAGGAGTAATGGAAACTGCTATCAGAGCTAAAATTGTTCCGGCTATCAGTAAGGGAGTATTTATCCTTCTCAAGAAATAACGGATGGCTTGCCAAATCCCTTTCTTTCCTTGCTCTTTCCATCTAGCTATAGAATCAAGAGGAATATTAACTCTGATTATATCTTCTTTTGATTGAATAATTATATCTTCTCCATGATAAATATCTTTATATTCTCCGTTAGTTCTTCCTTTAGCAATCTGGGATGGGAAAACATAATTAGGCTTAGTTACAGTTAGATAATAAGTGCCTGGCTGAACCAAGAAGCCAAGTCTTCCTTTACGATCAGTGACTCTGGTTTCTATTAAGCGGTGGGTGGATTTACTAAACATTCGAACAATAGCTAAAGAAATTGGTTTTTTGGTTCGGGAATCATAAATCATACCCCAAGGTTTTCTTCGGTTAATACCGAAGAAGGAAAGTAAGGAATTGAAAAGTAATTGCAGGAATTGCAAAATATTAAGCAAGCCAAGGTAGGGTAGCAAGGGCAATAAACCAACTGCGGCTCCTGAAGTGGTCACTGGAGTGATGACTCTCTTATTTACTTTCTGAACAGCTGGATTTTCTCTTATTTTTTTGACTGCCTCAACTGCTTTAGTTGCTGCCTTAGTTGTTGTCTTAACTGGAGCAGCTATAAATTCCTTAGTCTTTTCAGCCACTTTTTCGGTTACCTCCCCTACTTTTTCAGCTACTTTTTCTCCCATTCCTTCAGCTACTGGAATTTCAGAAGGTGGAGCAATAATTATCTCTTCTTCAGCAGGAGGAGTAATTATTTCTTCTTTTGGTAGTTCTTCTTTCTCAATTATTATCACTGTAGCAAAAGCACTCTTGTCAAATGAAGTCACTTTTACTGTACCCTCATAAGTACCAACAATATCTCCAGCAGTAAATAATCCAGTTTGATCAATAGTCCCTCCTCCATTAACTATTTCCCAAGTAAAACTCAAACCAGTCATTTCTGCTCCAAATTGATCATAGCCTTTAGCAATAAACTGCTGACTAGCTCCTATAGTTAAAGTAACAGAACTTGGACTAATACTTAAGGTGGTTAAAACAGCTTCTTCTCCTTCTGGAACTTCTTCCTTTTCTACTATTACTGTAGCATAAGCTGCTTTAGCTTGGGCTTCGACTTTTACTGTATTAGAATAAGTACCAGCTATACTTCCAGCTGTAAATAATCCATTTTGATTAATAGTTCCTCCTCCATTAATTATTGACCAAATATAACTTAGGCCGGTTATTTCATTATTATATTGATCATAAGCCTTAACACTGAATTGTTGAGTAGCATTAGCAGATAAAGTTACTGAAGTTGGACTAATTTCAAGATGATCGAGTTCTTCTGGGGTTAGAGTGACGTCAACATAAGCTTCGGATAGCAAAGCGGCCAAGGCAAAGCTCACTCCGTTCGCTTTGCCACTCCTAACTTTAATTGCCTTTTGATAAAATCCAACTTTAATTCCAGCTTTAAACAAACCAGTCTGATCAATGATTCCAGCTTTCTGATCAATCATTTCCCAAACAAGGGCTATATTTTTCATTTCTTGACCATACTGATCAAATCCTTTGGCTGTCAATTGAAAACTACTAGCCACGTTTAAAGTGACAGAAGTAGGACTGACTTCTAGACTAGTTAAAACAGAAGGTAAAGCAGTGACTATTACAGTAGCATAGGCCGTTTTACCAGAGGCTTCTGCTTTAATTGTATTTTGATAAGTTCCTGGAGTATCTCCTGCTGTGAATAGACCCGCAGAATCAATAGTTCCTCCTCCATTAACCACACTCCAGGTAATACTTGGACAAGTCATTTCTGCCCCATTTTGATCATAACATTTAGCACTAAACTGCTGGCTGGTTCCAGTAGTCAAACTAACTGCCGTTGGAGTAATAACCAGAGTAGTAAAAGTAGGTGGAGGAGGTGGAGGACCACCACCAGTTTGAATAGTAATAATTCCAGTACTATCAGTGTGACCTAAGCCATCATCAGCCATTACTTGAACAGAGCCAGAAGAGTTAGCTGTTAAAGTAGTAGCTGTGCCACTGGCTGGGCTGATAGTAGCTGCAGAAGCGGTGCCAGTAATGCTCCATGTAACTGATTGGTCACCAATAAAGCTATTCCCTGAATCATAACCAGCTGCGTAAAGAATCAAAGTATCACCCACTGTCATAGTTCGATCATTAATCACATTTCCTCCGCCATTAGCCGCATCTCTAATAATAATATGATCAAGAGCTGAAGGAATACTTACTGTCATCTGGCAGGACGGATTAGCTGAAACTCCTTCATTTGAACTAATGCTGGCTGTATTAGTAATAAGTTCACCATTCTGAGCTATAGCACTAATAGTTACCCGGAAAGTTAAAATAGTTGAACCAATTCCCAAATCACCAATATTCCAAGTGATCACTCCTCCTTTTTCTGAACCGCCTCCAGTAATGCTGCCAACAACTAGATTAACATTGGCTGGTACTGTATCAGTAACTTTAACTCCAGTAGCTTCAACATTTCCAGTATTATAGACTTCAATAGTAAATTCAGTAGTATCCCCTGGCAAAAGATTTCCCCCATTAAGATCAGAACCTACTTTAGTAGATGAACTAAGGTTTGGACCAAGAACTAAGATCTCTGGATCTGGAGGGGTATTAGAATATCCATTATTAGTATCAGTTGCCCTAATAGTTTGATAACCATTGGTCTTGAAAGTAGCTGAATTAAAGCTAAAGAATCCATTGGTTAATGTTCCACTAGCTGGATTAAAGAGAGCATTTAAATCACTAGAAGAAACAGTAATATTATGGCCATTAATAGAATCTACTAGGTTATACCAATCATCAACCGCATTAACAGTAATCTTACTTGAGGCAATATTAACAGTCTGATTGCTTGGGAAACCAGATTTGCCAGAAACTGTACCTGGATTAGCTGATTCACCCGGAACTAAAATCTGTAATTTGGTAAATGAACCAGCATTAAGATTAAAACTATTAGAATCACCAGTATGTTCTGGAGAGGCATTATCAGAAGCAGTAATTGTCACATTATTCTGAGCTCGGGTAATATAGACCTGGCCTGACCAATTTCCATTTACAAAATCACTAGTCCATTGATTGCCAGTAGAAACCACATAGATATATCCTCCTCCTGGCAAATTGGTAGTCAACTTAACTGGTAAGCCATCGAATTCAGTCACTGGATTATTGCCTGAATCTTCAGCAGTAATACTAAGATTGAATGGCAGACCAGCTACTTGATTTCCAATAGTAGTATTAAACCTAAAGTGATCAAGGTCTCCTGGAATGACATTAATACCAACTGCTGTTGAACTAAGGTTTGGCTCAGTCCCAGAAACATCTTGGGCAGTAATAGTTTGAGCTCCAACCGTTCTTAAGGTAACTTCAAAAGAGAGTTCTCCTGAAACAGGCAGGCTAAGCCCAGCTGGGATAGATGCTTGAGTGTCAGTAGAAGTAACGGTCAAAGCCTGGCTGCTAGGCAAAGTAACTAAGTTATAATAATCATCAGTAGCATAAATAGTTAGATTAAATTGCTGGCTAGCTATTTGAGAATTTGGAAGGCTTGATTTTCCATTTTGAGTTCCTGGAGCAAGGCTTTCTCCTGGAGCTAAGATAAGAAGTTTAGTAGGATTGCCAGGACTAACTTCAAACTCACTGTTATATCCAACTTTAGCAGTAACCATATCCATAGCCTCAAAACTGCCTGCTTGCCAAATTCCAGTGGTATAAGCTGTCATAGTCAAAACTGTGCTTCCATAACTTAATTGCCCTTCAGGGAAAATACCTTCTTTGGTGGGATCTAACCTTCTTATTCTTACTGTATAGTTGTTTTCATTCTCTGGTGTTTCTGGGCCAATATATTTAATTATATTAGCCCAATTATCTATAGCATTAATAGTAATCTTAAATTCTATTCCAGCTGCCTGAGATAAGGTAGTACCAGTAATACCAGCAGAAGTACCAGGCATAGCTTGCTGACCAGGTTGAATAATTTGAAGTTTAGTATAAGTACCAGATTTAACTGTAAATTCATTAGATTCTCTAGAAACTCCATCTGTAATTGTTAACTTCTGAGTTCCAGATTTATAAACAGTGACTGAACCTGCCCAAATTCCACTATTAAAGCTTAAGGCAGTAGGAGTAGGCGAATCAGCAGTGCTCAAAGTACTGCTCAAAGTAGCTGGGTTATTATAATCAGTCTTTGGGTTATTGTATTGATCATAAGCAGTGATAGTTAATTCAAAAGATTGACCAGCAGTTTGATTAGAAATAGTACTAAGGATAAAGTAATTTAAATCAGCTGGAGTCACTTGAATACCAGTCTGCTGACCAATAGCATCTGGTTCAGGAACTGGATCTGTTACTTTCACCCAATGAATACCAGTCTTGGTCAAAACTATTCTTTCTTCTGGATTAATTGGATCAAACACTTTCTGACCTTGATCAGCCAACTTAAACTCATAACTAGCAGGATAAGTAGTCTGAGGTCCGGTATCAGAAGTGCTAAATTCAATAGTTCCTTGATAATCAGTCTTCACATTATTATATTTATCATAAGCTGTTACAGTTAATCCAGAAGGAGTACCAGCTTGAATTGGACTTGGAATTCCTTTAACTTCAAAGTGGTCAATCGGTCCTGGTCCAATATTAAATGTATTACTAGTACCAGTTTTTCCTGCATCTTCTGCAGTAATACTAATTCCAGTAGCAGTCTTGGTAATAGTGACTTGAGTTGAGGCTACTCCACTAACAAACCCAGAGATAGCAGTTGGAGTCAAAGTGCCAGTATCATCCTTTAGGGTAGGTGTTCCAAAATAATTAGTTTTAATATTCCCTTCTATATCTTTAGCAACAACAGTAATAGTAAATGAAGTACCAGCTTTTTGATTAGAAATAGAATCTAACTCAAATCCACCTAAAGGAGCAGGATTTATCTGGATAAAGTTATAGCCAGTATGATCCCAAATTACAGTTTTACCTGTTCCGTCAGTTGCTTTAATTTTAATATTTTCTGTTTTGGTATATTTAAGATCGCTAATTGCTGTTTCAGTTAATAAAGAGGCATTAATTCCTGCTGGCGGAGTGCCGTAAGTTGCTGAGGAAAGAATACCGCTACCAGCTGTAGTGCTGCTCGTATAAGCAGTTAAGGTTACACCAGTATTGCCTGGTCTTGGATTGCAATAAGCATCATGGCCAGTAATGGTAATGGTAAAAATAGTTCCTGCTTCTGCTTCTGTTGGTTCTTTAACTTCGTAATGATCAAGACCCCCTGTTTCAACAATAAATCCATCGGTATCAGCCTGATTTATTGAACCAGTCCAGTAAACAGTAATATAAGGTAAAGGTGTCTGATAAG
>JBFLXS010000239.1 GCA_040755795.1 bacterium
TGCCTAAAACAAAAATAAGGTGTAGAGTTATAGAGATAAGTCGTAGAGTCTTTTCTTAAGTAAAAAAATAAAAAAAAGCTTGACACTTTACATAACAGACACAGAGACGCAGAGAAAAAATTAAAATTTATTGGTAACTATTCAGCCACAGATGGAGACAGATGAAACACTGATTTTATTTTTTTATCCGTGGTAATCCGTGTTAATCAGTAGCTGAATAGTTACGAATTGTTGTTATCTACTGATGATACTGGACATCATAAAGATAGGTAGATACATACAAATAACAATTGTTCCAACTACTACACCTAAAACAACAATTAAAAGAGGTTCGATTAAAGAGGCTAATGCAGAAACAGTCATATCTACCTCGCGGTCATAGTAATCTGCTACTTTCATTAACATATTATCTAAGGCACCGGTTTCTTCTCCAACTGAAACCATTTGAATAACCATTGGTGGGAAAACACCACATTCTCGTAACGGGTCAGTAATTCTTTCTCCTTCTCGTATAGAGCTTCGTGCACCCATTACGGCTAATTCTACTATTTTATTACCAGAGGTTTTGGCGACTATTTCTAATGCCTCTAAGATTGAGACACCGCTTCGGACTAATGTTCCTAAAGTTCTGGCAAATCGAGATACGGCTATTTTGCGAAAAAGCGTTCCAAAGACAGGTAATTTTAGACATAATGAATCAAAGGTTATCCTGCCTTTTTCTGTCTTGGTAATTAGCAATCTAAGAATAATACCGATTATTATTGCTATTAAAACCATCCAGGGAAGATAGTGTCTCAGTAGTCGAGAAATATTAATCAGAATTTGTGTTGGCAATGGTAATTTTGCGCCAAAACTCTCAAAAACACCTTCAAAAGCAGGAATAACAAAAGTTAATAAGAAAATGACAATACCTGTTGCCACGAATGAAACGACAGCAGGATAAGCCATCGCTGTTCGCACCTTCCTCCGCAATGTTTGGACGGATTCTAAATATGACGAAATCCTTTCTAAAACTTCATCCAGCACACCACCTGATTCACCTGATTTAACCATACTTGTGTATAATTGATTAAATACACCTGGATGTTTACTCATCGCAATTGTAATTGATGCCCCTTTCTCGATATCTTCTCTTATCGTCATAATTATTTTTTTAAAATTTTTATTTTCAACCTGGTCAATTAGAACATTTAAACATTGAACGATTGGTATCCCTGCATTTATTAATGTAGATAACTGACGGGAGAATAAAACTAAATCCTTTAATCCAACTCTCCCCAGCGCGGTTACACTAAACTTATTTAATAGTTCTATAATAGGATTAGCCTTTTCCTCTTCAGCGGATATAACCATTAAATGTTGTTGTTTAAGTCTTAATATGACGGAGCGCTGTGATTCAGCATCAATCGTGCCTGTTACTAATCCTCCACTCATATTTCTTGCTTTATAAGTATAAGTTGGCATTTGTCTTTTTCCTCCTGAGATTTGCTAAATGGTAACTGGTGAATGGTAATTAGTTACCAATTACCAGTTACCAATTAACCCATTATTTACTTTTAATTTCGTGAAGCCCTATATATTTTCAGAAGACAGACAAGAGGTCAAAAAAGAAATTTCTGACTTCTGTTCTTAGTCCTTTAATATCCCATTCTTGCAGTTCTTGATGTTCCTAAAAGTTGTTTTAAACTTTCAGGTTCTGGGGAATAATTTAATGCATCTTCATAGGTAATCAATCCCCGATTATATAATTCTACTATGGACATATTCATTGTTGACATTCCATATTGTTTTCCAGATTGCATAAGGGTGTATGCTTGATGTATTTTCCCATCCCTGATTAAATTCCGTATTCCAGGAGTAGCAATTAACACCTCACAACACAAAGCCCTTCCTTTTCCCATGGCGTGAGGTATAAGTACTTGAGAAAATATCCCCTGGATAACAAATGATAGTTGAGCTCTAACCTGTTGTTGTTGATGAGCAGGGAAGACATCAACAATTCTATTTATCGATTGAATAGCATCTGGTGTATGTAATGTAGCAAAGACTAAATGACCTGTCTCGGCAATAGTCAATGCCGCCGCGATAGTTTCTAAATCACGCATCTCACCTACTAAAATAACATCCGGGTCCTGTCTTAACATATATTTTAATGCATTGGCAAAAGTCTTTGTATCAGAACCTACTTCTCGTTGACAAATAACAGAACTTTTATGTTTATGAAGGAATTCAATTGGGTCTTCTACCGTAATAATATGTTCTTTTCGATTAGTATTTATATAATCAATAACCGCGGCCAGTGAAGTCGATTTACCACTTCCAGTAGGTCCTGTGACTAATACTAATCCTGCTGGTAATTCAGCGACATCTTTAATTATTGGTGGAAGATTTAATGATTCAAATGATGGGACATCATTTGGGATACTTCTTAAAGCCGCACCCACTGTCCCGCGCTGACGAAAGACATTCATCCGTATCCTGCCTACATCCTTAACCCCAAAGGATAAATCTAATTCATATAGTTCTTCAAATCGCCTTTTATGTTCATCGGTTAAGACACTATAAATTAATTGTTGACAGGTATCTGGAGTAAGTTTTTCACAATCTTCTACTGGTGCCAGAACTCCATCAATTCTTAATTGTGGTGGAGCACCTATCACTAAATGTATATCAGATGCCTCCCTATCTACCATAAGATGAACTAAAGACTCCATACTATACATAATTTTATCTCCTGCACTGGTAACTGGTGATTGGTAATTGGTGACTGGTAACCATTTAACCACTTACCATTTAACCAATTACCAGTTACCATTTAACCAGTTACCAGTTACCATTTAACCAATTACCAGTTACCATTTAACCAATTACCAATTATGTTGTTGGAACAGAGGTTCCATATTCAATACTTTCTTCAAAGGTTAATCTTAACATTTCTTCTAAAGTGATTATTCCGCGGATTACTTTTCTTAATGCCGATTCTCTTAAAGAAATCATTCCCATCTCTTCTGCTAATTCTTTAATTGTTTGTGCCGGTTCACGGTTCAAAATAAGCTGGCGAATATCATCATTAATAATCATTACTTCATATACACCAATTCTGCCTTTGTAGCCAACATTATTACATCTATCACAGCCTCTACCGCGATATAAAGGAAATTTTTTATCTCCTTCAACTTTAATTCCTACACTCCGCAAGGTCTGCGTGGATGCTTCATAAGACTCTTTACATTCTGGACATATTTTTCGAACTAATCGTTGAGCAATACTTAACAAGATAGTGGATGAGATTAAAAATGGCTCTATTCCCATATTAAGTAATCGAGTTACTGCTCCTGCGGCATCATTAGTATGCAAAGTAGAAAATACCAGATGTCCAGTTAAAGCGGCATTGATGGCTACTTCTGCCGCCTCACGGTCTCTTATTTCACCTACCATAATAATATCAGGGTCTTGCCGTAAAAAATGCCGCAGTCCATCTGTAAAATCTAATCCTATTTCTGTTCTGACCTGAACCTGACTTATTCCTGGCAAAAGATATTCTATTGGGTCTTCAATTGTTACTATATTTTGATCCTCTGAATTTATCGTTCTTAAGGTCGAATAAAGGGTGGTAGATTTCCCACATCCTGTTGGTCCTGTGACCAGGATAATTCCATGAGGTGCACGGATATATTTTTTATAAAGTGGTAATACCTTTGGTTCAAAACCTAACTCATCTAACTCTAAACACAGATTACTAGCATCAAGGATTCTTAAAACTGCTTTTTCTCCATAAGCCGTTGGAATAACTGATACACGGAAATCTATATCCCTTTTTTCATACCGAACTTTAAATCTACCATCTTGTGGTAATCTATGCTCGGCAATATCCATTCCTGCCATAATTTTTATTCTTGAGATAATTGCATTTTGAAATCGTTTAGGTGGAGATGGTATTGTATATAACACGCCGTCAATTCTATTACGCAGTCGAACGGACTTCTCTTGTGGTTCAATATGTATATCTGATGCTCTTGATTTGATAGCATCGACTAATATATAATTTACTAAATCAACAATGGATGGTTCTGTCCCTTTCTTTACTAAGTTACTTAAATCTTCCTCCTGGATAACTACCTCTTCTTTAATTACTTCTACCTCATCTTTTTTATGCTCCATCTTTTTAACCAAATCATCCATAGAGATAAGTTTGCCATAATATTTTTCGATGGCATTTCTTATTTCTCTTTCCGTGGCAACAACTGTTTTAATTTCACACCCAGTTCGTGACCTTATTTCGTCAATGGCAATAACATTTAGAGGGTCAACTAAAGCGACAACTAATGTATTGTCCTTTTTACTTATTGGTAGAGTTAATTCCCGTCGCATAATATTTTCGGGTATAATATTTTTTACGCTCAGTTCAATTTTATCTAAATCTTTTGCCTTTACTCTGGGTATTTTTAATTCTCGTGAAAGGAAATCTGCAATATCATCTTCCTTCATAAGACCTAATTCTACCAGGATACACGCCAATCTATCTCCTCTTTTCTTCTGGACCGATAGCGCCTCATTAAGCTGGGTATAATTAATAATTCCTCGTTCAACTAACATTTCGCCAAGTCTAAGTTTTTTCCTTCCTGTTTCTGAAGAAGTAATTTCCTCTTTCTTTTTTTGCATAATTTCTTTTTCCAAGATTTTTATTCACCCCTTTATATCATCAACCTTATTTTATTATACATTATTAATATCGGAATGTCAATTAAAAAAATTAAGTTTTTTTTAATTTTGGTATAAAAAAAGATTGACACGGAATAGAAAATATGCTATACTAATCCATTGGTAGTTTAATTACCAATCAACACTCAATTCCTGAATCCCTGATTTAATCAGGGACAGGAACAGGTTTTATGTGAGAGTGTTGTGCTAAAATGGGGCTTCACGAAATTATAAAGTAAGTAATCGGTTAAATGGTAACTAATTACCATTTACCAGTTACCAATTACCAAAAGAAAGGAGGTGAAATAAAATGAATAAACGGTTACTATGGTTAACGGCTGTGATGGTAGGAAGTTTGACTTTTGGAGTTCAACAAGCCAGCAGTTTCGAAGATGCGAATGATTCTCCACTCTATAAATCCACTTTAAAGTCAGCCTTACAGTTCAACAATACTGGAATTGTTGTTGTTCAAGCTAATGAACCAGAACCACAATTTCCAACTCAGGAACCTGTCAATACCAAATGTCCTGTAGAAAGGACTAAATGTCCTATAGGATACACTCGCTGTCCAGAAGCAGAAACAAAATGTCCACCAGTGATGACTAAATGTCCGGAGATGAAAACCCGATGTCCAATTGTAGAAACAGAATGTCCACCGTGTAATATCACTCAAGAACCAATTAACACCCAATGTCCTGTAGAAAGGACTAAGTGTCCACAACTGCCTACTCGCTGTCCAGAAGCAGAAACAAAATGTCCACCAGTGATGACTAAATGTCCGGAGATGAAAACCCGATGTCCAATTGTAGAAACAGAATGTCCACCGCATAATATCACTCAAAAACCAATTGACACCAGATGTCCGGTAGAAAAGACTAAATGTCCACAACTGCCTACTCGCTGTCCAGAAGCAGAAACAAAATGTCCACCAGTGATGACTAAATGTCCGGAGATGAAAACCCGATGTCCAATTGTAAATACACAATGTCCCCCGCATATAAAGACCACCTGTCCGATGATAAGGACGAAATGTCCAGAAGAGCAAACCAAATGTCCAGTGATAAGGACGAAATGTCTAGAAGAGCAAACTAAATGTCCAGTAATAAAGACAAAATGTCCAGTGATAAGGACGAAATGTCCAGAAGAGCAAACTAAATGTCCAGTGGAAAAGACTAAATGTCCAGTGATTCAGACAAAATGTCCCTCACCATGTCCAGTGACAACTCCAAGATAGACAATAAAAAGGGGAATTAAGACAAAAAAAAGGGGCAATCTTCCAATGAAGGGGAGATTGCCCTTTTTTTTGGTGGTGTCTTAATCTAGCATAGAGGTTGAAATAGTGTAAGAAAAGGAGATATGGGGATTATGGAGATAAGGAGATATTATTAAAAAAATTGAAATTAGTAGAAACTAATAGAAATTTATGGAAATTTGTTGTTTTCCA
>JBFLXS010000240.1 GCA_040755795.1 bacterium
GCATTGCTTTACTTCATTTTCTGCCATCTTTTGCTTATTAAATTTGCTCCAGAGGAGCAATCTGTTTGTAGAAAAAAATGCCCACCTATAACATAAAGCTCCATAGGAGCGACCTAAATCATTCAATACATTTTTTGTTCACGGGCTTGAATAATACCTGTGATGTATTTCTGCAATTCTTCCCTATGTTGTTTGCGAATGAGATGTTGTCTGCCTTTTACGGCAAATACAATTTGAATATAAATTTGAGAATAGGTATTTGCCATTTTTCAGGTCGCTCCTCTGGAGCTAATTTTTGGTTAATTTGATTCCTCCTACAAACAGGTTGCCTCTACGAGGCTAATTATTTTTTGAAGTTACAACTATATAACATATCTTCCTCTTGATGTCAACTGAGCAGATTATCTCTTTTTTATTACTCTGGCATCTTTTATCACCCAAAACTCTCCCCAACCCACACCATAACTAAAAACTATTTGCAACGCTCTCAAGATCAAGGAGAGCGTTGCGTAGGACTTAAGGCTATATCTATGGTCCCAGGCATTGCTTTACCTCATTTTCTGCCATCTTTTGCTTATTAAATTTGCTAAAGAGGAGCAAATCTGTTTGTAGAAAAAAAACCCACCCATCACATAAAGCTCCAGAGGAGCGACCTAAATCATTCAATCCATTTTTCAGGTCGCTCCTCTGGAGCTAATTTTTGGTTAATTTGATTCATCCTACAAACAGATTGCCTCTACGAGGCTAATTATTTTTTGGGGTTACAAATATATAACACTTCCTCTTCTTGATGTCAACTAAGCAAATTATTTCTTTTTTTGTCACCTTGGCATCCTTTATCACCAACTCTCCCCAACCCGCACCATAACTAAAAACTATTTGCAACACTCTCAATAGTCATCTGTCCCTATTGAACTTACCAGCACTTAGAAAAACCACAGACTCTACATACCGCACAACCTTCTACCAATTCAAGTATCTCTCCACACTCCGGACATTCAGGATAGATACCCACCGCGGCTTTCGTCATTGTCATTTTCTTTAATGATTTTGGCTCTAATCCATTAGTCATATATTTTTCGATGGCTCTACCAATGGCATCCGGACAGGATAAAATCGTTCCTCCTTTTTGCCAGGAAGGAGAAGGACATCTAATCCCTTTTAATTGTTTAATTATTACCTCCGTATCTATTCCAGAGCGTAAGGCTAATGAAATTAACCTGCTTGTTGCCTCAGATTGTGAGGCGGCACAACCACCGGATTTACCCATTTGGGAAAAGACCTCACAGGGGCCTTTTTCATCTTCATTTATCGTTACATATAAATTCCCACAGCCAGTCGTTATTTTCTGTGTAGTTCCTGTAGTTACAGATGGTCTTGGCCTTGGTGTTCGGAGTTCTTTTTCCTCTTTTTTCTTCAAACCAAGATAAAGCACCTGTTCTTCACGACTGCCATCACGATAAATGGTTACTCCTTTACAACCGTTTTTATAGGCTAAGAGATAGACTTTTTTTACATCCTCGCGAGTGGCAGAATTGGGGAAATTAACTGTTTTTGAAACTGCATTATCGGTGTATTTCTGGAAGGCGGATTGCATTCTGATATGCCATTCTGGAGAAATATCGTGAGCCGTGCAAAATATCTTCTGGATTTTTACCGGAACTTCTTTTATGCCGTGTAGGGTGCCTTTTTCTGCAATTTTGCGCATCAGTTCCTCACTATAAAACCCCTCTTTTTTAGCTATCTTCTCAAAATAAGCATTGACCTCAATCAATTCATTTTTATCCATTACCTTTCGGATGAAACAAACACCAAATAATGGCTCAATCCCACTTGAACAATTAGCAATAATTCCAATTGTGCCTGTTGGAGCAATCGTCGTGGTAGTCGCATTGCGGAGTCCTTCACATTTCCCATCATCATAGATACTACTTTTAAAGTTAGGGAATGCACCCCTTTCTTTTGCCAGTTGTGCGGATGATTCCCTTGCTTTTTGCTGAATAAATTTCATTACCTCTTCTGCGGTCTGAATGCCTTTTTCAGAATTATAAGGAATCCCAAGTTGAATAAGCATATCCGCAAAACCCATTATCCCTAATCCTATTTTCCTATTTGCTTTTGTCTTTTCTCCGATGATTTTAAGCGGGTAATTATTCATATCAATAACATTATCTAAAAATCTAACCGATAATTCTACGACCCGGCTTAATTTCTCATAATCGATAGTATCTTCCTTGACCATTTTTGCCATGTTAATAGAGCCTAAATTACAGGACTCATAAGGAAGTAACGGTTGTTCGCCGCAAGGGTTAGTGCTTTCTATCTCACCGACTTTAGGTGTGGGGTTATGTTCGTTTATTTTATCTAAGAAGATAATTCCTGGCTCACCGTTTTTATGGCTATATTCAACGATAAGGTCAAATACCTCATCTGCCAACAGTTTTTTTACACTTTTTTTAGTTCGTGGGTCGATTAAATCATATTCTTTGTTATTTTCTAATGCCTCCATAAATTCCCGCGTTAAGGCAACTGAGATATTAAAGTTATTCAATCTGTGTTCTTTTTCTTTGCACTTAATGAAATCCAGTATGTCCGGATGGTCAACTCGTAATATGCCCATATTTGCTCCTCGTCGAGTTCCACCCTGTTTAACGGTTTCGGTTGCGGCATCAAAGACGGTCATAAATGAAATAGGGCCACTTGAAACCCCTTTCGTTGTCTTAACCGGGCTATCCTTTGGTCTAAGTCTTGAGAAGCTAAATCCTGTGCCGCCGCCAGACTTGTGGATTAAAGCAGTATTTTTCACCGCATCAAAAATACTATCCATTGAATCTTCAATTGGTAAGACAAAACAAGCAGATAATTGTTGTAGGTCTCTGCCGGCATTCATTAATGTAGGTGAATTAGGCAAGAATTCAAGCCTGGTCATCAATTCATAAAACTGTGTTGCTCTTTTTTGGACACTTGCTTTAGAATTATAATTTTTATCTGCCAAAGCTACATTTTCCGCCACACGCCAAAACATCTCCTCGGGTGTCTCAATCGGCTTACCATCTTCATCCTTTTTTAAATACCTCTTTTCCAGCACTTTTCCTGCATTAGATGACAATTCCATCTTAAAATCCCCTCCCTTTTTTATATTTTATCTATTTTACCTTATAACAGGTAAAATAAGGTAATTTCTTGAAAGCCTTCAACCATACACCTGAAAACCCACAAAATAGCCTATCTTGTAGTGTTGATTATTATATACCACAAAGTATCGTATGTCAAGTAATTTTTTAATGTTTTTTTAACTTTTCATAAATTAATAAAAGGCTAAAGCCTGAACTTCAGTAATAGAAGGCAAAATTTGATTGACATTAGATAAAACTTTTGGTAAAATATCCAGCAGTGCCTCACGAAATTAAGAATAAGTAACTGGAACAATAAGGGGAAACGGACATAAACCAGGACTCACAAAGGGCAATGAAAATGGGAGAAGGACAACCCCCTAACCCCCTTTATTAAGGGGGAATTGCTGAGAGTTTCTTTCTTCCCGAATCCCGAGTCCCGAATCCCGATTTTCAGGGGAAACGGACATAAGCCAGGGCTCACAAAGGGCAATGAAAATGGGAGAAGGACAACCCCCTACCCCCTTTATTAAGGGGGAATTGCTGAGAGTTTCTTTCTTCCCGAGTCCCGAACCCCGAGTCCCGAGTCCCGATTTTCAGGAGAATTACAGTGAATGAAAAGAAATTAAATATCCTCCAGGTCGTCAATAGCCCACATTGGCATGCCATTAGCAGTTACGCCTTGAATGTTTCAAAAGGATTGAAGGCAAAAGGACATAAGGTAATCATAGTTACTTTACCAGGAAGTCTTTTGATTAAAAGAGCAGAGGCTGAAGGTGTGCCAGTTATCACTAATCTGCATTTAAACCATAACAACCCTATCTATTTTATTACTGACTTAAGAAAACTCATCTGTATTTTAGAAGAAGAAGAGATTGATGTGTTAAATGTGCATGAATCTTATGGTTTTGTTATTTCTTGTTTAGCAGCTAAATTAGCCCGGCGACCAATTGCCTTAATCCGAACACGAGGCACATTTATGACTCCCAAAGGGCATTCAATAAATAGATACCTGCACAATTCATTAGCAGATGAAGTAATCGTTACCTCTAAATTTATGCTAAAAAAATGCCTCAAGCATCTTCGAGGCAAAGAAGACCACTATAAACTTATCTATTTTGGGATTGATGTGGATAAATTTAAGGTTGAAACTCCAAAAGAGAAAATCAGAGCAGAATTAGGTATTGCCCAGACGGATTTTATAATTGGAATTACGGCCAGATTTGACCCGGTAAAAGGTTATCCATACTTTTTTGAAACAGCCGCAAAACTAAAAAATAACATTGAAGGGTTAAAAGTGAAGTTTTTAATCATTGGCTATGAGGCAGAGTTTTCTAAAGCTGATTTGATGAATATGGCTAAAAAACATAATATTGAAAAAGATGTAATTATCATTGATAAATGGAGCAATCTGCCAGAGATTTTATCTGTTATTGACATTGGCGTTATAACATCTATTGGTTCAGAGGCAAATAGTCGAACCTGTCTCGAATTTATGGGTGCTGGAAAACCAGTGGTGGCTACTACGGTTGGCGTCCTTCCAGAAATTATAGAAAACGATAAAACAGGGTATTTAGTTCAACCAAAAGATACTCAATCTATGGCAAATGTTTTGCTTGATTTATTAGAAAACAGGGAGAAACTTAAGATAATAGGAAATAATGGCAGAAAATTAGTCAATGAGAAATTCACACAGGATTCTTTAGTAACTCAAACAGAGGAAATTTATTATCAACAATGGAGAAAAAAACTACCCAGGTCAATTAAAAAAATACTTGTTATAGATTTTAATTTAATCGGTGATTTATTATTTACAACTCCAACAATTAAGGCGATTAAACAAAATTTCAATCATAGTCATTTAAGTATCGTCGTGAATTCTACTGGTGTAGATGTAGTCAGGAATAATCCATACATTGATGAAATTATTGTCTTTGACCGCAAACATAAAGACATTATAAATCAGATTAAATTTGTTTTGAAGATAAGGAAACAACGATTTGATTTAGTAGTTGATTTATATAATGGCACTCGCTCTGCTGTATTAGCCTGGCTATCAAGGGCTAAATACAGGGTTGGTAAAGGAACTGATTGGAACAAGATATTCTTTAATTTAAGATTTATACCTAAAAAAAACCTTACATATTGTATTGAAGAAGGGCTTGAGAAATTGGGGTTATTAGGGATTGATATAGAACATATTGATAAGAAATTAGTTATGGAAGTGTTAAATCAGGATAGAGAATATATCAAGCAGTTATTTAAGATAAAAGAAGATGAATTAGTCATTGTCATTAATCCTGGTGCCGGTGCTCCTTCAAGGCGATGGAGTGTTGAGGGATATGCCCGGGTAGCAGATGTTTTAATTGAAAAATATAAGGCAAAAGTAATCTTAAGTCCAAATTTAGGTCAGGAAGAGTTTGCGTTTCAGATAAAGAGATTGATGTCCCGGACGCCATTAGTTTCGCCTGTTCTAAATTTGAATCAAATAGCGGCGTTAGGGGAAATAGCGACGGTATTTATTGGGACAGATACAGGACCATTACATATCGCCGCCGCGGCAGGTGCCCCTGTAGTCACTATATTTTTATCTACCAGTCCTTCAATGCATCACCATTTAATCAGGACAAAATATGTTTATAAAAAGTTACCTTGCAATCCCTGTCAAAAAGGATGTGAATCATTAGAATGTGTTAAGGCAATCACCGCTATGGATGTTTTAGAAAAGGTTGAGGAATTAGTAACCGTTCAGGCTGTAAGAAAGGGGATAAGGAGATAAGAGTGATATGGAGATAAGATAATAGAGTAACTATTCACCATTCACCATTCACCATTCACAATTTCTTCCCTAAATTTCCTTAATAATGGTGAATGGTGAATTGTCAATTCAGACTTCTCCAAAGTTGAGGTGTCGTTCGCTATAAGATATGGCATTTCAATTAGTTACGAGAATGTCGTTAAATTGGACATTTGCAAATTTCTTGACTCTGTAACATATTGAATTTAAAAGAGAGA
>JBFLXS010000241.1 GCA_040755795.1 bacterium
GATTTCCCCTTTTTAATCTGCTTAAATCTGCTAAATCCGATTACTAAAAAAATAAATCCGTGTCATCCGTGTTCCAAAAGGTGGTAAAAATACCACCTATTTTTGACTAAATTTTCCTTCCTTAATTTGTCTTTCAAAAAATATAGTTGACTTCTATAAAGTTTTTAGTTATAATTAACTCAAATTTCAATTGGTAGAAATTGGTGTCAAGTCTCATTTTCCCCTTTTTCAGATCTTTCTCAAACACGCTTTTCCAAATTTAAGAAAATCAGACCTGACACCAATTATCCACTGACTTTAGCAAAGTTCTACCCAAGGAATTAAGGAATTCCGGGGACACAATACTTGGAATTCCGGGAATTCCGGGGACACAATACTTATTTCCTTTTAATTAGTATTGTGTCCCCCGATTTTCTGATTTTCTTTGAAATTTTTGGAAGGGGTTATTCGGTATATTTACAGTAGCACCGAGATAGGAGTAGAAGAGGTAGTAGAGGCAGTGAAGAAGATTTCCGAGAAAGGGGGGTGAAGCAACAATGACTACCGCTATGAAATTGATAGAACAAGGAATGCAACAAGGAATGCAACAAGGATTACAGCAAGGGATACAGCAAGGTGAATATAGGAAAGCAGTAGAGGCTGCTAAGGCTATGTATTCAGAGGGATTTAATATTGATGTGATTGCTAAGATAACCGGACTTTCAAAGGAAGAGATAAATAAAGTGGTAAGGTTAGCGAGACAATAAAAAAACACTAAGGCACTAAAACCACAGCGGAACACTAAGAACAAGCAGGATGCTTGTATTACTTTATTTGGTCTTTAGTCTATATTAAAATTTTCAAGGAGGTGAAAAATGCCTATTTCATTGATAAAATGGAACTTCCCCCTAAAAATCATCTGAAAAGCGGATTTAAGTTTATGAGTATCAAAAGGATACGACCAAAATATATTTTAAAAGTGTGCCTACGAATATTTTTAGTATTTAAAAAAAAATACTTGACAACAAACTTTTGCACGAAAATATTTATAACTTTCTCAATAAACATATTGCTCCTATGGAGCCAATTTGATGTTGAGACGATAAATCTATAAACATCTCGCCCTTACAGGGCTGAATATATTTTATAAACTCCGTTAGGAGTGATATATTTGTAGACTATGATAATCCTTAAAGAATTCAGCTCCGTAGGAGCGAAATGTTTAACTGTGATTTTTGTGGCAGAAGAATAAACAATCTTAATCTTTAACTTCTTTAATTTTAATATCTTAAATATTATTTGTGTTTATTCGTAGATTTATACATTAAATTTCCTGCAAAAGTTTGTTGTCAATTCTTACAATATTATGAAATAATATTTTTTATGAAGGATTAGAAACTGGAGTTTCGTGAATTTTCTATGATTCCTTTTACCTTTAATCTTTGCGTTCTTTGCGGTCGATTTCTTTGCGTTCTTTGCGATTAAAAAAGGATAAATCGCAAAGGACACAAAGTAGTAACGCAAAGGACACAAAGGGAAGAAAATAGGTAAAGCATTTTTTATCAACTCAACTTCAAAGGATAAGTTGCAAAAAAATCATCAGGCTTTTGAGCCTAATTTTGCCATCTTTGAGCAAAATAAACAGATTGATAAGGATTCAGATAGCCTCAATGACTCCTTAAATTAACGAAACTCCAGTTGGACCAAAGGTAAAGTTTAGAACAGACTCAGACTCCCTTCCATTATCATTAAAATTAGGGCTTTCATACTTACTTTCGAATGCCCCGGTTACCCTTGTCTTAGATGGCACAATTCCAAATGATAACAAGTCATACATTGGAATTGGTGGTGAGTATGATTACAAAAAGGTATTAGCCATCAGGCTTGGGTATAAGGGATGACCACAGGATGAAGGTTCTGGGTTTCACCGCAGGCTTTGGCATAAAGCACCCTAAATTGAGTTTTGACTTTGCCTACCAACCTGCTTCTGACCTTAGAAATTCCTATTTTGTCTCATTGTCTTCTAAATACTAAATTGATTGGGATTAGAACACACAAATGTGCGAAAAATAAAGAATACCTGTGTCGTGTTTTTAGCATTTTTCGTTGTTTAAAACTATTCAGCCACAGATGGACGCAGAGAAAGAGAGAGGAAAATATCTTTTTTTTCGCATTTTTCGGTGTTTAAAAAAAAGTTTAAAAACAGTTAGTCGAAAGTCCGTATTAAAAGATTAATAAACAACGAAAGACCCGAAATGCACAAAAAAAGGAAATTTTCTGTTTCTGGTAAATAGATTTGTAACCGTTCAGAGATATAGCCACAGAGTCACAAAGAACACAGAGGGAATATATAACCACGAATAAACAGGAATGCACACGAATGCACAAAAAGATTTCAACCTGTGAAATAGGTCGACATGGGAAAACAAAATTGTAAGCGTTCAGGTCATTGCAAGATATCTAATAATAATGTCCAATGGGCAATGTCCAATGAAAAATGTAAAATGAAAGGATGGATGAAATGTAAGATAATTGGGGAGCAGTTCTTACTGCTAGAACACAGAATTGACTTTTAAATTTTTAATTGCTCATTTTACATTTTACAATTATTTTTTTTAGTAGCTGAACGCTTACTCCTTTATTCTCTTATCCCCCTTCTTATACTAACCACGATCAACATATTCCTATTTCACAGGTGGAAAGATTTGTAGTGCGAGGCTTTAGCCTCGCTTCTGGCAAACAGGAAGGCAAACCTAAAGGTTCGCACTACATTTATGGGATGTCAGAGGTTAATTCGTGTCCATTTGTGGCTAATTCCCTTAATTCTCTGTGAACTCTGTGCCTCTGTGGCTGAACGGTTACGAATTTAGTTTAATAGAATTTTCTCTTGACAATTTTGGCTTCAATGTGTTAAAATAAAATAGAGGGTAAAAGAATGGAAGAGCAAAATATAGATTTTGAATATACCCAATCAATACCTTGTGGTCCTAAACCGAAAATAATGATTATTGGATTAGGCAATATCCTGCTTCAAGATGAGGGCATTGGCGTCCATATAATTAAGGCACTTCAAAAAATGGATATACCGGATAATATAGACCTGGTAGATGGTGGAACCGGTGAACTCGACCTGATGAATTATATGAATAAAGGTATAGATAAGGTGATTCTAATCGATGCCGTCAAAGGTGGAAGTAAAGCAGGAACTACATTTCGATTAAGTGTAAATGAAATTATGGCGACCACAAAACATATCTCCTCCCTGCATCAAAAAGAATTAATTGAGGCAATCAAGATGCTCGAATTATTTACCAGAAAACCCCGCGAGATTGTTATTCTCGGGATTGTGCCAAAAGAAACAGAATGGAGTCTTACACTTAGTCCAGAATTACAAAATAAAATCCCAGAAATTACCCGCATCGTCTTTGATGAAATTGAAAAGAAGTAACAGCATACACAACTAATAATAAAATACTAACCAAAGTTATTCCCAAACCTATCTTAAAATTTAATGGGAAATAGACAAATCTCACCTCATGTGTTCCTTCTGGCACAAACACTGCCTTAAAAATATAATTAGCACGATATATCTTTGTTGCCTGACCATTTATAAACGCCTTCCAGCCTGGATAATAGGTTTCACTTATGAATAAAAAGCAATCACAAGGCGAAGATACTTTAATAATAACCTTATTGGGTTGATAATCTATAATTTTTGGATTTTTGATTTTGAATTTTTGGTTTTTAAATTCAATATTTTCTTCCAGGATTATCTCTTTTGCCGGGTCAAAGTCTTTTCTCAACATCCGGCGTAAAATATCGTCCCTATTCTTAATAATTACTACCTGAGACACCAGAAATATCCTTTCAAGACAGGTTGGATTTTCATAGAGCTTTATTTTGCCATCCTTTATTAATCTTAATTTTTCACCGATTAATTTATCTTTACTAATTATATATTTGATATTCAATAAATTAAGTAACTTATGTATTTGTCCATGTTCACCTGTTGAGATAATTCTCATCAAATTATTGTAATCTTTTAAAACTATACACTCATAGCCATTAGCATCAAATACCTTTTTATGAAATAAACACAGATTAGGGATAATAGCCTCATGTGCCAGGGGTAAAATCTCAGGGTCAATTGGTCCCGAGTGATAATTAAAGAAACCTGAAGTCTTTGGTGATAATAATATCCGATAATAACCTTTGATTAACTTTGATACTGTTGGTTTTTGTTGGTAGAAACTCTCTTTCACCATAGGATTCAAATCATCACCAGCAATTAATAAATCGTTTAAAATAAGCAAAACGATGGTTATGGAGAGGAAATTTAAGGTGATAGATTGTCTTTTTGCCAACAAGACTAATAAACTCATCAGGGCTAATAAAATAGTCTGCACAAAAATATTAACTAATGGAAATCTTATCTGAATTAATATCAAGCCAATAAATAAAAGTATTGAAACAACTAAAAATGATTTTATCTTTTTAGACTTAATTAAGTGTTCGTATCCAAATCCAGCTAATAAAGCCCCGGCAAATGTGGCGATGGCAAAAAATTTTACCGGAATCTGCATCAAATTAAACCCCGGAATAAATCTATATAACCATTTATAGAGAGGGAAATACTCTCCTGATGAAAGCAGGATAAAACTAATGAAGATAAAACCCCAAAATAGCCGACCTGAACATATCCCGATAAATATAAGAGAAAGTGGTATTATTCCGAGATAAATTGAGTCAATCAGTCCTTGAATATAGTTAAATATGCCAGCTGAGGTCATCGCGTAGGAAAACATAGGTATAAGTAAATCAACAAGCTCATACGGGGCTAACGACCAACGGCTTGCCTCTTCAAAACTCATTCCTGAGGCCCTATTTGATTGGGAAACTAATTCTAAAAATGGTAATAGTTGGAATGAACTCAAACCCAAAGCAATGAATCCAACAAGGATAATTCGAGGTATCCCTCTATTTTTGAGCAAGGTAAGTGAATACAACAGCAAGATTAACAGAGTGGCAAAGAGAGTAGTTGGTTCTCCAGATAAGAATTGTAGAGTTATTCCTATGCCAGACCAAATTACATATCGTCCCCCTTTGACAAAAAATAACAAGATAAAAGGAATCCAGGTAATTGCCCCAAGGACATTCAATATGTCATACACCGAGATAAAATATCCACTAAAGATATAAACAATCCCGGCTATTAATGAAGATTCCTTACTTTGTCCCCAGTCTTGCATTAAAAAATAGGTAAATAATCCGGCTAAAAATATATGAAGGACAATAAATAATTTTATGCCGAGGTTAATTGGCAGAAAATAGATAATAAATGAAAAAGGATACAAAAGCTGGGATTGGAGAGGGGCTAAAAACGGTATGCCACAAAAAATATAAGGATTCCAGAGGGGGATGATACCTTCTTTTAGACAATGTGAAGTAAAGTATCGGGTTGGATAAAAATATCTAAAGAAGTCTTTAAAATAAAAGATAAAATCACTTAAAAGTAAGGTAGAAAGGAATATAAATATGGATACGGCTAAAAATAAGATAATTAATAAATCTTGTTTGTCATACTTCATAATGATATTAAGGTTATCATAAAGATAAAAGAGATGTCAAGGGAAAAATTGAGACGGTTCAACCTCCTCAATTCTCGTAACTGTTCAGCCACGGATGCACACAGATGAAACACGGAAAATCCAGCTAATCGTATTCGGGATTCGTGTCTGTAATTTGCCTATAACTCGATGTTCAAGTTTTTGTAACCGTTCAGGCTATATATCAAAAGTGTAAGAAAGGGGATAAGGAGATAAGAGTGATATGGAGATAAGATAATAGAAATAGATTGAAATTTATAGAAATAGGTAGAAATTGATTGTGGAAAACAACAAATTTCCATAAATTTCTATTAGTTTCTATTAATTTCAATTTTTTTAATAATATCTCCCTATCTCCTTAATCTCCACATCTCCTTTTGTTACACCACCTGAACGCTTACAAGTTTTTTAAAGGTATAAAGATTTAACCGCAAAGAGCGCAAAGGAAGGTTTCGCAAAGGACGCAAAGAAAGAAAAAGAGGTCTATAAACGAAAACGAACTTTCAAATATTGTTAATTGCTTATAA
>JBFLXS010000242.1 GCA_040755795.1 bacterium
ATCATGTCAAAAAAGTTGAGGATGTAGTTAATGAAGGAGACGAAGTAATGGTTAAGGTGATTGGGATTGATGAGCATGATAGAATCAGTTTAAGCCGAAAGGCACTGCTTCACGAACGAAGATAGGTAATCGTTCACCACAGAGACGCGGAGAATGATGGTAGAAAAAGCACCTAACATCAGCGATAATCTCCGCTAAAATCTATAATCAGGTTAGAGCATACCTTAGAGCAGTGGATAAAGAAATAGGGTTACTGGTAAATTTCGCAGACTCCAGGATTGATGTCCGAAGGGTGGAGCAAGAAAAAGTTTGAGCCATTTCTCCAATTCTCCCTTTTCCCCATTTCTCCTTGTTTAGACTTTTAATGTATAGCCCTGAACGGTTACTTGGGCATTTAGTCATTGATGAGGAGTTAGATTAATTAGAAATTTTCCCATTTTTCCTTTATTACACCTTGAACACTTACAGGAAGGATAACAAAATGATACAAGGAAAGACTATATTAACATTAGAGAATGTTTTAAGCAGAGTTGATAATATGGAGAGGGATTTAGAGATTTTAAAAAGGGATTTTATCCTGGTTTTCAAGCCATCAACAAAGAAAACAAAACCTTCCCTTTATGGAAGTATTAAAGGAGGAGATGTTACCGAAGAGGCGATTGAAAAGGCAAAACAATCACTCTTTAGAAATCTGAAAGATATACAATGAACTATATCCTGGATACCCATATTTTAATCTGGTACTTTATTGGGAGCAAAAGATTAAAGAAGACAATTAAAGATGTAATTGATACTGCACTTAATAATGGAAAGAAGGTTTTAATCCCAACGATTGTTCTTGCTGAAGCATTAGATGTTGCTGAAAAACAGAAGGTTGTATTTGATTTTAAGGGTATGTATCAATTGATAAAGAATGATGATAGATTTGAGATAATTGGATTTAGCCAGGTAATTTTTGAAGAGGTTATGAAATTAAAGACTATCCCAGAAATCCATGATAGAATTATTGTTGCTTGTGCAAAGTTTTATTCAGCAAGTATTATAACAAAGGATAAGATTATAAGGAACTCGGATGAGATTAACACATTGTAACTATTTACACCTGAACGGTTATGATTTTAGAAATGGTAAATAGATTATAATGTTGGCGGCTTTGTGCCCTGGCGAGAGAATAAAGAGAAGTAAATCTCTCGCAAAGGCGCAAAGGGACAAAAGAGAATGAATGGTAACCGTTCAGATAGTAGGTAAAAATGTAATCGTTCACCACAGAGACACAAAGACACGGAGAATGGTTTTAGATTTTTCTCAGTGCCTCTGTGTCTCCGTGGTGTGGTGAACGGTTACACAGAAAGGATAGTATCACCGTGTATCATAAAGAAATGCTTCCAAACGGCATAAGGATAGTTATTGAAGAAATACCTGATGTCCGTTCTGTATCTATCGGTGTGTGGGTCAATGTTGGCTCACAGGATGAGAAAGCCGAAGAGAATGGTATTTCCCATTTTCTTGAGCATATGATTTTCAAAGGCACAAAGTCAAAAACCGCTTTACAGATTGCTCAAACAATGGATTCTATGGGTGGACACATCGACGCCGCTACAGGCCGCGAACACACCTGTTACTATGCTAAAATCCTGGATAAACATCTTCCAAAGACAATAGACCTGCTGGCAGATATATTTTTTAATTCTCTATTTAGCCCTGTTGAGATAGAAAAAGAAAAACAGGTGATTATCGAAGAAATAAAGATGTATGAAGATACCCCGGATGATTTAATTCATGACATATTTATTCAAACTATCTGGGATAACCATCCATTAGGACAACCCATCTGGGGCAATGTTGAGGTTATTAAGAATATAACTCAAAAAAAACTAATCAACTTCTGGAATTCTCGTTATACCCCTGGTGAAATAGTTATTGCCGTTGCAGGACATATCCAGAAAGATACAGTTATTGAGCAATTATTCAAAGCATTTAACCATCATAGCAGTCTAAACTGGCGCACGACTTTAAATAATATTCCAGAATTTCGAGCGTGTTCAGTTTGCCAATTTCGTGAATTGGAACAAGTCCACCTATGTCTGGGAACTCGTGGTCTCCCCTCAACACATAAAGATAGATTTGTCCTGAGGGTTTTGAGTACTATTTTAGGCATGGGGATGAGTTCGAGGTTATTTCAAAAAATTCGAGAAGAAAATGCTTTAGCTTATAATGTTCATGCCTATCCCGCCTCTTATAAAAATGTCGGGGCTTTAGTCGTCTATGTGGGTGTCAATCCTAAAAATTATAAAGAAACCACAAAGATAATCCTGAATGAATTCAATGATTTAAAGAACAAATTAGTGGAGGAAGAGGAATTGATTAATGCGAAGGAAAAACTTAAAGGGGCTATTTGTTTAAACGCAGAAGATACCGCTTATCGAATGAGTCGGCTGGCAGAACAAGAAATCTATTTCAACAGGTTTTTTAGTATTGATGAGACATTAGAATTAGTTGATGAAGTTCAGTTAATGGATGTCCAGAGGATTGCTCAGGATTTATTTAAAAGTGAATATCTATGTCTGACAACTATTGGTCCCTTGAGTGAACAGGAGGGAAAGATAGTTTTAAAATGTTAAGAGAGTGAATTGATGAAAGAGCAACAAACTTCCGAATTTAAAATTATTAATGAAGTCGCAGGAATAGCCATCTTAGGATTGGCTCTTTTAATTTTAGTCAGTTTAATTGTAACTGACTACGCGGGAGGTATAGGAAGCTGGATTGCTAATTCTTTACAAGATGCCTTTGGTCTGGGGGCGTATCTTTTGCCAATTATTTTATGTATCTTTGGATACAGGAGATTTAAAGGAAAATTAGAAGGGTCGTTTATTCGGGGGCTGGGTGGATTATTGTTATTAGTTTCCACCTCGACATTTGCCTCTTTCTTTTATGATATCTGGGTAGAAATTAATGGTGGCTATATCGGTATTGCCATTTTTGAATTGTTAAAGGAGTGGTTTGGTCCAGGAGCGGTGGTTATCAATTTCACATTCTTTGCCTTAGGATTTATACTTCTTACTGAATCCTCACTTATTCCTCCACTTGTTGGAATAAAAAAAGTGTTTCTTTTCCCGATAAGACTTTTTGCCTCAGAAAAAGAGGAATCTGGAATTAAAGTAGAACAAGAAGAAATTCCTAAAAGAAAAACAGATATTAAGGAAAAATCACCTACGACCCCACGAATTATTTTACCGAAGGTTATTACTCCCGCATCTATATCGTCACAAGAGATTAATAGAAAAGAAATTACATCTTCATATCAACTTCCTCCTTTGGCAATACTTAATGATTCCCTGCCACCATCAGAAAAAGACCTGAAAGATGATTTATTACTTATTTCTGGACTTCTTGAGGATACATTAGCGGATTTTGGGATTGAGGCTAAGGTTGTTCAGGTCAATCGAGGTCCTGCGGTTACCAGTTTTGAGGTTCAACCCGCCGCGGGTGTTAAGGTAAGTAGTGTAGTTGGGCTTTCTAATGACCTGGCTCTGGCTCTGGCTGCACCAAGTATCCGCATAGAAGCACCAATACCCGGCAAACAAGTCATCGGCATCGAAGTGCCAAATCGTAAGGCAACCCCTGTCTGCATAAAAGAGGTATTATCAACGGATGTCTTTATTAATTCCGCCTCTCCTCTGACGATTGCTTTAGGAAAGGATATTTTTGGAAAACCTGTGATAGCCGATTTAGTCGAAATGCCGCATCTGTTAATCGCTGGAGCAACTGGCTCAGGAAAAAGTGTCTGTATCAATGCCGTTATTACCAGTATTTTATATAAAACCTCTCCTTCTAAAGTAAAATTTATTATGATAGATCCAAAACGAGTTGAATTAACTATTTATAATGGTATTCCACATCTTTTATTTCCGGTTATCGTTAATGCCAAAGAATCTATTCGTGTGTTAGCCTGGTTAGAAAAAGAAATGGAAACAAGATATGAACGACTTGCCGCTGTGGGAGCAAGAGATATTGAAAGTTATAACCAAAAAATGAAATTAGACCCGGAAAATAATCTCTATTACATCATTACGGTTATAGACGAATTGGCAGATTTAATGACAGGTCCATCACAAAAAAATTGTGAAGGCTCAATAACCAAACTTTCTCAAATGGCAAGAGCAGTTGGTATTCATTTAGTTTTAGCCACACAAAGACCTTCAGTGGATATTATTACCGGTGTGATTAAGGCAAATTTTCCATCTCGAATAGCCTTTCAGGTATTTTCTAAAGTTGACTCAAGAACTATATTGGATGTAATGGGAGCAGAGAAACTCCTGGGTAAAGGAGATATGCTCTTTTTACCTGCTGGAGCACCCAAACCTACTCGTATTCAAGGGTCTTATGTTACAGATACAGAGGTAGAAAAAATCGTTGAATTTATTAAAAATCAGAATATTCAACTCCCTACCCAACAAATTGATTTAAAAACAGAAATGGAAACAGAACTTGAGGATGAAGAAGAAGATAATGATGATGAGTTCTACAATGAGGCACTTCAAATAATTGCTCGAGTAGGTTATGCCTCTACTTCAATGTTACAACGTAAATTAAAAATTGGTTATAATCGGGCGGCAAGATTAATCGAGATGATGGAACAGGATGGCTATGTCGGACCACCAGATGGAAGTAAACCACGACCGGTATATATTACCGCCGAAGACCTAAAGTAAACTGGTAATTAGTAAATGGTAATTGGTTGAATGGCTTCATCGTGAACTCATCCAAACGATATTTAATTACCAATTACCAGTTACCAATTACCAATAATGAGGATAAAATGAGTAATAAAGTTGGTGAAATTTTAAAAAAAAGACGCGAATTAGAATCAATGCCAGTAGAAGATGTTGAGATACAAACGATGATTGCCAAGAAATATATAGTCGCATTAGAAACTGGTGATTACGATACCTTCCCGGCAAAAGTCTATGCGAAAGGGTTCTTGCGCAATTATGCTAATTTCATTGGATTTAGTGAAAAGGAAATAAATGATTTATCCTCACAATATGATTTAGAATGGCAAGAAGCCCATTTTGACTATTCATTATCAGTAACAAAAAAGGATGAAAAACGACTTTCGGCTTTAAAAACTAATAGGTTCCTCTATATGATTATGTTTATATTACTCATATCTTTTTCTGGATTTTTAATCTTTTATTTTATAAAACAAAAAAATCTACATCAAGAAGTAACCCTTGCCCCTGGTAAATTATTAGAAGAAAATATGTTCAAACCAGAAGATATTGTAAAAAAGATAGAAAGTGTTAAAGAAAATGAGGAAAAACAATCAATGAATAATTATAAAGAGGAAGAAGAGGTTATCTTAGAGGCATTTGCCGATGAGAAAGTTTGGTTATATGCGACGATTGATGGTAAAAAAAAGCATGAGATTCTTTTAGCACCAGAGCAAACGGTAAAATGGCGTGCCCAAAAAGAGATATTTTTAACGATTGGAAATGCTGGCGGAGTAGTATTCAAATTGAACGATGAATATAAAGGTGCATTAGGGAAAAAAGGAGAGGTGAAAAAAATATTAGTTACTGCTAAAGGTTTTGACTTCATAAAAACTCAGCAGGCAATTATCCCCCAAAAAGAAGAACAGATAAGCACCTCTTCTGTGACCTCCATTGGCACTACTTCACCACCACCACTCCCACCACCAGTCCCTGAAAATCCACCGATTTTGATGCCAACAGAATAGATGTAACCATTTGTTGTATTGGTAACTATTCACCACGAAGGGCACGAAAAACACGAAGTGAAATTTGATAAATTATCGAATTCATGAAGTTCAAATATTGACATATAGGGACGGTTCACTTTTGTTTGAAATCTTGCGGATTGAAATTAGAAATTGGAATTTGGAAATTAGGGAGAGAAACAAAAACCCAATTTCTAATTTCGTAAGCGTTCAGATGGTGTAACAAAACGAGATGTGGAGATTAAGGAGATAGGGAGATATTATTAAAAAAATTGAAATTAGTAGAAACTAATAGAAATTTATGGAAATTTGTTGTTTTCCACAATCAATTTCTACCTATTTCTATAAATTTCAAT
>JBFLXS010000243.1 GCA_040755795.1 bacterium
AACGGATTAGGAATTAAATCCCCCTTTCAATTGTAGATAGGAATCAGAAAAAAGAAATATTGCTATATCTTATTGAAAATCAAATGGTTATGCTAAATTTTGCCTTTAAATAGAGAGGAAGTTCCGTAAAAGGGCTAAAAGGCGACTTATTGCTCACCCTAAATTCTATTTTTTCGATGTTGGGCTTTATCGCACCTTAAGACCTAAAGGACCTCTTGATATGCCCGAGGAAATTGAGGGACATGCTATGGAAACCCTTCTGTTTCAGGAATTAATTGCCATAAATGATTACCTTGATTTGGGCTATCAGATATTTTATTGGAGGACATCTAACAATATTGAAGTGGATTTTGTATTATATGGCGATAAGGGAATCAAGGCATTTGAAATAAAACGAACCAGAAAGGTTACCCCATCTTTGCTTAATGGACTAAAGATTTTTCTGAAAGATTATCCTTTAGCTAAAGCCTATTTCCTTTATGGTGGAGAACGCAGATATTATGAAGATAGTATTGAAATCATCCCGATAGAAAAGGCACTAAAAAATCTTCCTCTGCTTCTTTCATAATTATCACAGGTAAGAAAGAGAATGGAAAGATTAAGTGATTTCAAACAACTTACGGTCCGGCAAAAAAGCCCTTCGTAAGCGTTCAGCCACAGAGGCACAGAGTTCACAGAGAATTAAGGAAATTAGCCACAAATGCGCACGAATTAACCTCTCACATCCCATAAAAGCGAATTAGAGATTAGTGAATTAGAGATTAGATTTTACTAATTCGCTAATTCGCTTAATTCCCTAATTCACTAAATGGAATTTGGAATTTGTGATTTGGAATTTCAGAGCCATAGCTGGGTCAAATTTCGATTAATAAGTGCTATATATTCCCTCTGTGTTCTCTGTGTGACTCTGTGGTTATATCCTGAACGGTTACGAAATGTCCAATAAAAATGTATAACTGAAAGGTAATGAGTCTTGCGAAGTACTAAAATTTCCCATTTTTCATTTCCTATTTTACATTTTACATTTATTTTTCCTTTGCGTCTCTGCGATGAATTAGTTTAATCGCACAGGTGGGGATTTTTCCGTGTTTCATCCGTGTCCATCTGTGGCTGAATATACTTTAGAGAGGCATATTTTGTGATTTCCTGTTACTATCAACTCAGGTTATCGGTTATCAGTTATCGGTTATCAGGTTATCGGTAAAGAGCAAGCAGTAGCCTGCTATCTCAAATTACCGATTACTGATTACCTGATTACCGATTACTTTAAATAATCACAATTTATACCCCACTGGAGTATAGTTACGATTTGGTTTATAATTCTTCGTGTCCTTCGTGTTCTTCGTGGTGAATAGTTACGCAAATCTTTGCTCAACACGACACTATTCAATCTTAAGGATGGCATGGAATGCCTCTTTAGGCAGATTTACCCTGCCAAATGACTTCATTTTCTTTTTCCCTTCTTTTTGTTTTTCCCATAGTTTTCTTTTGCGGGTAATATCACCGCCGTAGCATTTGCCCGTGACATGTTTTCCGAGATGGGGAATAGTCTCACGAGCAATGATTTTGCCACCAATAGCCGCCTGAATCGCCACGGCAAACTGATGTCTGGGAATAACCTCTTTTAATTTAAGCACCAGGTCCTTACCTCGTTGATATGCCTTTTCCTGTGGCACAAAAAAAGATAACGCATCAACAATTTCATTGGTTAATAAAATATCGACCTTGACTAACCGGACTTGCCGATAATCCATATATTCATAATCTAAAGAGGCATATCCTCTACTTACAGATTTTAATTTATCATAAAAGTCAAACAAAACATCCGAGAGTGGCAATTCATAAATAATCATTACTCGATTTCCTTCGAGATAATTTAATGATTTCTGGATGCCTCGTTTTAACTGGAGAAGTTTTAATACCCCCCCAACATATTCATTAGGAACTAACACTGTGGCTTTAATATAAGGTTCTTCAGCCTTAGCTATTTCTGCGATATTTGGAAAATGAATTGGGGTATCAATCATTACGACATCACCATTTTTTTTCGTAATCCGATATGGAACTGATGGAGCGGTTGAGATTAAATCTAATTCGTATTCTCGATAAAGCCGTTCAGAAATTATCTCCATATGTAATAATCCTAAAAACCCACATCTATATCCAAATCCTAATGCCGTTGAGGTTTCTGGCTCATATATCCAGGAGGCATCATTTAATCTTAGTTTCTCCACGGCATTTTGTAATTCAGGGAAACTCGAATTAACCCCAGGATAAATACTGCAGAAAACCATAGGTTTTAATTCACGGTATCCGGGTAAAGGCTCTTTTGCCGCAAAATATACCGTGGTGATGGTATCCCCGATTTTGACATCAGCAAGATTTTTTATCCCGGCAATGACATATCCTACCTCCCCGGCTTTCAAGACATCTGTTGGAATCAGGTCTAATTTTAATGAGCCAACCTCACTCACGAGATATGTCTTATCATTAGACATTAATTTAATCTCCATTCCAGGTTTTATTTGTCCTTCAAATACCCGAATATAGACGACGACACCACGATAGACATCAAACCATGAATCAAAAATTAATGCCTGTAAGGATTTATTCGCATCGCCCGTAGGTGGTGGAATCTCATCAACAATAGATTCTAATATTTCATCAATACCAATACCTTCCTTGCCACTGGCTAAAATGGCTTTATCGGGATTTAGTTTTAAAATCTCCGCAAGTTGTTTTTTTACTAAAGGAACATCGATATTTGGCAAATCTACCTTTGTAATGACTGGAATAATTGCCTTATTTAGACTTCTGGTTAATAATGTATGGGCTAATGTTTGAGCTTCTACGCCTTGAGAGGCATCGATTAAAAGTAATACTCCTTCCGTTGCGGCCAGACTTCGAGATACTTCATAAGTAAAATCAACATGTCCTGGTGTATCAATAAGATTCAAAGTGTAGGTTTTTCCATCCCAGGCGGTATATTCCATTCTGACCGGATGAGCCTTAATCGTAATTCCGCGTTCTCGTTCCAGGTCCATATTGTCTAACACCTGGTCTCGCATCTGACGCTTATCAATCGTATTGGTATATTCCAATAATCTATCTGCCAGGGTAGATTTTCCATGGTCAATATGGGCAATAATACTAAAATTACGGATATGCGAAAGTTCCATTTTCTCTTCCTTTGAAAATTAGCCACGAAGGCACGAGGATACAAAGATAATAGTAATTATTCAGCCACAGATACACACGGATGAAACACTGATTTTTAAGACATATCATCTAAATTCAACCTTTAAAAAGCAAATCGCTTTTCTTGTTTAGTATCTTTTCATCCTTTTAAACCCATTCTATCTATCCGTGCCAATCTCTGGCTAAATACTAACGACAGAGTTCAGCGGTGGCGGGGAGGATTACCACTAAACTTTATAAGCACGATTACCCCTTGAGATACTACAAAACTTTCAATCACAGCACAGTCCCCCGCCGTCCGTCTGCAACGCCTGGTTAGGCAACCTTCTGGAGTGTATTCACCAACTCTCTACCAGAAAGTGGAGAAGGTAGCGGTTTACCATCCTGCCGATAAATTCTTATCGTTTCTTCTACAATCTGGCATAACTCATCGAAAACCCTGTATTCATTATCTCCATGGCACCCTCCGTAGAAAAGCTCTGGACAACTGCCTATGAAGCAGCCGTCCTCATCAGACCATTCCACAATCTTTACATACCTATATTCCTCATCCATTTCTTAGCCTCCTCTATGGCAAGGCGGACAGCTTTTTCTTGATAGTGCTTTGCGTCATCGCCTTCTTTCCCTGAAATAGTAATCGGCTTCGTGACATTTGGATGAGCAAAGTTACGATGATCTCCTTTGCCTCCTCTGTCAACAAAACCTGCTCTTTGTAAATCTCTTATGAGATCTCTAATCTGCCTTGTCATTTTCTATCCTTTTGCCTAACAATAAATGTAACTGTTCACTCACAAAGACACTAAGGCACTAAGAAAATCAAATTAAAAACAAGGTTTTAACCTTCATGTCTTAATGGCAGATAAATCTTTTTCTTTAGCAATAGATTCTTCTACTATGTTTATTTTTTATATTCTTTGTGTCTTGGTGCCTTGGTGGCTGAATAGTTACCAATAAATTTAACATTGCCTTAACAGAGGATGAATACTTCTTCGTGAACTTCGTATCTGGTTTATTCATATCTGGTGTTTTTTTTTACAGCTCTACTACATTGCATCTACTTTTTGTTTTCGAGTTGTACTAATTATCTTCACGACAATTTTATTAGGGATACAGGCAATTATCTGTCCATTTTTATCCTTCCAACCCATCTTGACACATAGTTTTTGTAGACAGGGGGAATTTATTACTCGGACTTTCTTTTCTTTAATTTCGATTGTGGTTGTGCCTAACGCTCCATGAGCGAATATAGTTTGCTGTTTAGAAAGACTCACCCTTTTTACTTCCGTAGGAGTTTGAATTTCTACTATTTCACCTCTACTGGATTCAAATACCCACCAGGTACTTAGACCAGCGGCGATTAAAACAGTCCCAATTAGAATTTTATCGGCTAAAGTCAGCATAAAAATTTTTTCTTCCTGTTAAAAATAATCCGCAAATTTCATAGGAAGTAGAGAGTAGAAAGTAGAGAGTAGAAAGTAAAGAAAACACCACTCCTCACGCTTATCTCCTACCACTATTTTCATCGTCCTTTGTGAGTCGCAGACTCATGAGCGTTTCCCCTGAAAATAGCGAATTAGTGAATTAGAGATTAGCGAATTAGTATAGTATCCACAGACTCGTATCCTATGGTGTAGAACAGATATTCCCCCTTAATAAAGGGGGGTAGGGGGTTGTTCTTCCATTATTTTCATCCCCCTTTGTGAGCCTTGGCTCATGTCCGTTTCCCCTGAAAATAGTTTTTTCACGCAAAGGACGCAAAGGTAATTTTTTCCCTGATTTCCCTTTGCGTTCTTTGCGTGCTTGGCGTGAAACTTCCTTAAACACATACTTAAGGTAATAACTTATTACCTTGTTCCCTCATATAGCTGTTTTCTCTTTGCCTCTAACAAATCTTCTTCCAACCCTAAGAATTCTGCGGCACAGATAATTCTTTTATTTAACTTTTCGGCGATAGTTAGAGCCTCTTTTAACTTATCTCGCCATTTTAGTTTTCGGACATAATGATGGTCGATAATAAAGTCTTTTATCCTTGTTTCCTTAATAATCCTGATTATATTTGGAATGATATTTTGAAATGGAAATGTCATTGGACCATCAAAGATAACCACATCTGGGTTTTGTTTTAAGATAAAATCAACCTGGCAGTCGAGATTTCCTCCTTCAATGTCTGATGTATGGACTAATTTAGATGAACCATCGGTAATAGACACCTCAGTCACATATCCCAATCTATCTATATTTCCATGAGGCACCGCGGCAGAGAAGGTAATTTTAGTTTTACCAAACGCAAATTCCTTGCCATCAGAATAATTTAGATTCTCAATCCCTTTAATCATCTCTAAAAATTCTGCGGCTCTTGTTTTTTGACTTTGATTTATATTTAAAGTTGGATGTTTAACGAAGATAATTTTATTGCCATAGAGTTCTGGATATGAAGGGTTATAATGGTCATAATGATAATGAGTGATAATCAGGACATCTGATTTTTTAGCATATTCTTTAATTACTTCCCAATGTTGTGCTTCTCGCTCTAATTCAAGTGGATGAGGAGGAAGTCCTGATTTTATTGGGGCTAAAGATACGGCCGGGTCAATGACTATCTTTAAATCGCTGGTCTCAACATAAGTTGCCATTGACCTTGTGCCTAAAGAATCAAAGGCTAATGGAAGTATTTTCATCGGATTATTTCCCTGTGAAATCTGACTACCCATAACCGTTCAGGTGGTAATTTACCGCAGAGACGCAAAGGAACAGAGAAGATATGGAAATAAATCAGATAACAGAAAAGATTATTGGTGCAGCCATTGAAATATAGTAACTATTTACCCAAATGAAGTGCAAGGTAATCGGTAATCAGGTAATCGGTAACAACCAATT